>SEDW01001091.1 GCA_004193325.1 Pseudomonadota bacterium
TTCGAGACGTTTGTGCTAGTTTTAAGGAAGTCGGTGCCTGGATCTTTCGGGCCATTTCGCTTAGAATCGACAAAGTGATCGAAGGAGATCTGAATGAAATTTATTGCCTATCCCTTACTTACTCTCTTGGGCGTTCTTGCAACGGTCTCGATCTGGGTAAACCTTTTTCATATGCAGCCGGCTCTCGAAGCCACCTCACTTAGCCTTACGGAATGGGTCTATCTTGCAATCCTCTGGATGTTAGGCGGCGGCCTCTTCTCCTGGGCCCTGAGTCGCGACATTGCTATCTGGTCGACCGATACCGATATCATGGATGAGAGCGACAAGGATCATCCCCTGGTGCTTAAAGTGAACGCACTCGTTAAAGAGATCGGACTGCCAGTGAATCCCCTCGTGGGCGTCTATCGGTCCCCCGAGACCAATATCTTCACTTCGGGGCCTTTTCCGAAGCGCTCGGTTCTCTCCGTCTCGCAGGGATTTCTCAAACTCTCGGATGAAGAACAAAACCTGCTCATCTACAGCGAACTCCAAAAGATAAAAAACCTCGATACCGCTCTTTTGGTCTTCTGCCACGGCATGACCCACGGCTTCGTCCTCTATATCTCAAGGCTTCTTGCCTTTCTGCTCGGCACCAGCTTTCGGCAGACCGAAGGGAGCAGTTCGTCGACTTATCCGGAAATCATTGTCAACGTGATCACGACCTTCTTCCTTACCCTCTTCGGCAGCGTTGTGGTCTTCGCGCTCTCAAGAGCCAGACATCGCCGGGGTGATCAAGCAGTCCTCGCAAGATACGGTAAGGCAGGACTTGAGACGATGCTCCAGACGCTCTCACGGACGGCAGCCTCTCTTGAGCACTACGATCTATTCACCATTGCCCTTAAAGCGAACCACAAGGCCCGTTTCTGGGAGAGTCCAATGCCGAGCCACCCTTCGATGAAGAATCGGCTTAGAAGCGCAGCCTGAGATTCTGACGAAAAAAAAGACAGCTCCTCGAGGAACTGTCCTTGGCAAAGAGCCGGATTTTACGATCCGGCTTTTCTTTCGTCCAAAATTACTGAGGAGCTCCGGCATCAAGCCAGGCTTTGAGAATATCGGTCGTTGCGGTTAGCAGCGTTTTTCTTGGAGGCATGGACTTGTCGACGAGAACAGCTTGGCGAAGTTCAGCGACATAGTTCTTGGCTGATTCATAAGTTTCAAGATTTACGCCGCCCGAAGCGCCATGGCAACGAACGCAGTTGGGAGTAAAGAATTGAGTGCTGACGATAGCCCAGCTCGTAGCTGCTGCAGGCGGAGCGACGATAGGTGCAGTCGTGGGTGTCTCCGGAGTCGGTACTACAACCACGGGAGTTGTAGGAGTCTC
>SEDW01001092.1 GCA_004193325.1 Pseudomonadota bacterium
GTCTAACCTTCACCGCTCTGACGGATGGGCCGGAAGACGGGCCACTGGTCATACTCCTTCATGGTTTCCCCCAGTTCGCGGATGTCTGGAGCCCGATTCTTAGCAGCCTAGCCAAAGAGGGCTACCGGGCTGTGGCCGTCGATCAGCGAGCTTATTCGAAGCTCGCAAAACCGTCTGGGGTCAGCGAATACAGCATTGATAAACTTGTGCAGGACATCCTCAATATCGCGGATCAACTCAAGGCCAAACGTTTTCATCTCGTGGGTCATGACTGGGGAGGAATGGTTGCCTGGCATTTAGCCGGCAAGGCACCTGGTCGCCTTATATCCCTCACATCACTATCTACCCCTCATCCGGGTGCCCTGCATAAAGCGAGGACGGAGGACTTCGATCAGCAGAAGAAATCACTCTACATCCTCCTCTTCCGTTTGCCCTTTCATCTCGCCGAACGCATGCTGAAAGCCAATCATTGGCGACTTTTCCGGAAGATTTATCAAGGCAAGGTTGATACACAGACGCTCGAGAAGAACATCCTAAGGATGAGTCAAGGCAAGGGCCTGACTACAGCTTTAAATTGGTATCGGGCTTATGACGGGAGAGCTGAGAAGAGCATCGTGCCGACGCTGTTTCTGTGGGGGGCAAAGGACGTTGCACTCGGTAAGTTTGCGGCGGAGAAGACTTCCGATTATGTGATCGGTCCCTATCAGTTTGAAATTCTCGATGGATTATCGCACTGGTTGATGGACGAGGCTCCCGAACTGATTTCCAGCCTCCTGCTCAAGCATTTGAAGCGACAGTCTTAGATATCTCCTTCAAGAAGAACAGCCCCGAGCAAACTCTTGCTCGGGGCTGTTCTTTTAGAGTGAGTGAGTTAGAGGCAAACCTCAATTGCATTTGAACTCAAGTTTGTACTCGTAGTCTGCACCGAGCGCGTTGTCACCGATCGCTCCACCCATACCACCGACGGCGCCGGCTTTCGATTCGTTTCTGCCGCCAAACACTGCTGCGGTACCGCCAACGGCAGTTAGAACCTTGCTCGCAGTCTTTGCCTGATTGTAGGTCGACTCATCCATGGTTCCGACGTATTTGCTTTCTTCTTTGATTCGAACCGCTCTCTTTTTTCCCATAGCATCGTCGCAGTAGTCTTTAGCCTGGGAGAATGCAGCCTGGAAGCCCTCACCTTTGCGTTCTGTCCTAAAGATGACTTCGTTGAGACCATTCTCACCTGGACGAACGTCAGGATAGTGAGCACAACCCACAGTCAGGGCTGCCAACACAAAGGCCAGGATCGAAGAGACTGATCTACGAGCTTGCATGGAAATCTCCGTCGCTTACTAAAAGAAAAACTAATCCATATA
>SEDW01001093.1 GCA_004193325.1 Pseudomonadota bacterium
ACATAAGTTGCAGCCTCACGGATGATGTTTGCGAAGGCTACACGCGATGCGAGATAGGATGAGGAATCGATTTCGCCAGGGCGAGTGCTGCCGAGGGTAAAGACATAAACGCATTGAAGCTGCACAGCCGGATCTTTGATATCAAAGCCCCATTCCGCCGCCACGCTGGAAATGCCGCGAAAGATCACCGTTGTCGAAAGGGGAAGTTCTACCGGCAGCGATACCAGACCAAAAAATCCACCGACAGCGCCAGTTGCTGCGACGCTTGCCGTGTGGGCCCAGCCCGCGACCTTGGAGCGGTGAGCGACAACGCCGAGATTTTCTGTATCCTTCGGCACCGATTTTATCGTGGCTATTGCCGTCTTTAGCGCAGTATTGAGCGATTTTTCTACGGCTTGAGTCAGATAGGTTTGAGCTTTGACCGGCAGTTTTTCCTGCAGCATATCGATAGGCTTACCAAGAATCTTCGTAAGCTTTAGAATCAGACTGGGATTATCCAGAAACTGAGCCGATTCGTTGATGAAGGCCAGTTCTTTCTCGGACATTTTGCTCACGCGGCACCTCGTCTATGCGTTTTTCGATCGCCTCCGCGACCTCCAAAGATTGCACTCTGGGGAGGAGGAGGGAAAGTGGATTCTTCCGATTCTGTTAGAGAATAGGACCATAAATTGTTAGAATGACTGATCATTAGGCGCTGGGGGACGGCTTTGGCAGAATACGCTTTGATACTCAATCCTATGACTCTCAAACAGCATGCGAAGCGGTGGCAATCGCTCATCGCCCTCCTCGAGGCTAAAGCGGCAAAATACAAAATCTTTGAGACGGGCAGCGCAGATGCGATCGTCACCGAGACAAGACGCGCCTTGAACGAAGGATATAGCCACATTCTGCCGATTGGTGGTGATGGCACCTTAAGTCTCGCCGTCAAAGCCTTTATGGCTAATGATAAAAATGTAGACCCTGACCGAATCGTGATTCCCCTCGATTTTGGAACAGGTCATGATTTTTATAATGGTTTTGCGCCTCGTGGTCATACGGGTGAGCTCGATTGGATCTTAGGCGAACACGAGATTGCTGATGTGAGTGTCGGGAGCTTTGGGGTTGAGGGCAAAGAGCGTTATTTCGTCAACTCACTCTCCTTTGGCATCAGTCGCGAAGTCCTTTCCAAACGAGCGGTTTCTTATTTTCGTCAAGGCAAAATTTCTTATCTCCTCGCTACGCTCAAAGCGATTGCGAGCTACAGAAATCAGACTCTGTCCGTGACCGTCGATGCTGTGACTAAGACCAAGTCCACTCTTCTCTTCCTCGTGAGTAACGGCCCCTACATCGGCGGTGGGATGAATTTTGTGAAGAAGGC
>SEDW01001094.1 GCA_004193325.1 Pseudomonadota bacterium
GTGCGCCAACCCATCAAACCTCATCAACAGCTGTAACGAATACAGCCGAATAGGCAAACTCGAATCCGGCAATCCCGATGTTGAGATTCGTTTCATGTGCCGGCACTACAATGAAACCAACAATCCGAACGATACCAATTTCCAGGATATCGCCGTCATTCAACACAACAAAAGCACTGGTGCGACCTGCTTCTACCAGTCACCCACAGGTGGCAATCTCAACGGAGCTCGGGTTGCCGCTCCCCGTACCGGCGAAACCATCTGGTACACGCCTTCAAGCATGGCCGGCATAAACTGTGCCGGTTGCCACGACAATCGCGGCTTTATCAAGACCGGCCATCTCAAGGGCGTGACAGGCTATCACGAAATTCCAGCACCTCCGCGCGTGACCAATGCCTACAGCTTTCCAGGCGAAGCCACCAAAAACTGGCGAGTCTACGAAGTTAAAGCCAATAACAACCCAGCCTGTAGCTCCTGCCACACGATGGGATCCTTCAACAACGGCCCGACCTTCAGTGGATCGACCGGAACATCAGGTTCGTCTGGAGCATTGGGCCTGCAATCCGCGAGAAACGATCAGTTCAACATGCTGCCTGGTACCTCCGCCTGGATGCCAGCCGCTATGATTTCCTCGGCAGAAGCCCATCGAGACTGTGCGAGCAATCATTTCGGTGCTGGTTGTCAGGTTCGTCAATACGAAGCCTTTGACTACGATGACAACTCTCCTGCAACGACGAGCTTGTCGTGGGTGCAACTCACGGGAGCGGTCACAGTTCGCGCTGGAGACGAAATCGGGCGTTTGACTTACAGCGCCTCAGGCGGCGATGGCCTTATCAGTTACAGCGTCGGTCACCCTGAGAATGAATGCTCATGGGATTGGCCTCGTCCGGAAAACGGTCAGATGATTATCACTGGCAAAGCTCCTGCCTCAGGCCGCTTTACCTTGAGTGGCAAAGAGATTCAGCCCGGCAACAACATCTGTAACATTCGTCTGATCGCTCAATCTGCGGGTCAGACAGCCGAACTCAACGTTCAGGTCACCATTCAGAACGGTCAGGCTTCTACAGGACTCCCTTATGATGGCCAGGTCCTCACTCTTCGCTCTCGCCACAGTGGCAAATGCCTCGATCTCGATGACGGCAGCCTTGCGAACGGCGCGAATATTCAACAGTGGGATTGCAACGGCGGCAATGCTCAGAAATTCCGCTTCCAGGCTGACGGCAAAGGCGCTTACGCCCTCGTCAATCTGCAGTCGAACAAATGTGTGAGCGTGAAAGACTTTACCCAGGACGATGGCGGCCGCGTGCATTCCTGGGATTGTTATGGCAATGCCGATCAGAAGTATCGCCTCGTGCC
>SEDW01001095.1 GCA_004193325.1 Pseudomonadota bacterium
CTGCAAAATTCGATTGAGATATCAAAGAAGATCATAGATAGCAAAGGGCACACATTCACAGCTCGCCTGCCGTCCGAAGACGTTTTGGTGGAAGGTGATTTCACTCGGCTCTCTCAGGTTTTCTCGAACATTCTCAACAACGCGGCCAAGTACACCAATCAGGGTGGAAAAATCGAACTCGATACGACCAGCACCACAGACCAGGCGATCATTTGCATCGCGGATAACGGCAATGGGATCGATAAGGACTATTTACCGAACATCTTTGATATGTTTTCGCAGGCCGATCCTTTCTCACACAAAGGCGCGGGCGGACTGGGCATCGGCTTAACCCTTTGTAAAAATCTTATCGACCTTCATGATGGCCAGATCGAAGTCGATAGCGATGGTCTCGACAAGGGGAGCCGTTTTACGGTTCGCATTCCTCTCGCCGAACAATCGAAGAAGTCGGCCGCCGCTGGCAGTTCATCACAACCTGTAAAGAATGAACCGAAGGCCGAGAGCAAACGCCGCGTGTTGGTCGTCGACGATAATGTTGACTCCGCCCGCATGCTCCAGCTCCTTATCAAAGCCAAGGGCTATGAAGTGAGAGCTGTTAACAGTGGTCTCGAAGCGATCGAGGAGTATAAGGCGTTTCAACCCGAGGCTGTCTTTCTCGATATCGGTCTGCCCGATATGGATGGCTACGATGTCTGCGTTGCCATCCGCAAGATGGAGAGCGGCAAAGATATTCTGATTGTCGCGCAGACAGGTTGGGGTCAAGACGAGCATTTGAAGAAATCTGCGGAGTCGGGTTTTAATCTGCACATGGTTAAACCTGTGAAGCCAGCACAGGTTTTTGAAACTTTGAGTAAACATTTTCAAGCGAAGTAGGACGTTGAGCTTAAAGTCTGCTGAGACGATCTCATTTAAAACTCTGTTCAAAATTACTAACGTAGGAAAGCAGCGAAGGCTCGCTGGTTCCGACATAGAAGAATCGATAGGTAAAACTATCGATTTTTCCGTTTGGCAGGAAATTCTGTGCGTTGCTAATCCTGATCGAGTAGTGTCCTGCAGGAAGGTCAAGATTCTGGAAGAGTCTGACGTAATCCGAGGACGGCATCAGACGGGAGTAGATCGGTTTGAAGGGAGCAGGGCGCACAAGCTTTGCCACCGCATCCAAAGACTCGAGTCCGCAGACATTACTGAGCGCAATCTCACCGTCCGTCATATCCTTACTTAAGTCAAAGCTCAGTGTTTGCGACGTCGCTGACGCAGAGGGCACGAACTTACATTTGCTCATCTTGCCGTCGGAAGGACCAAAGAAGTAGCTGCTGCTCGCCGCACCAAATCCCGAGTAGATCTCTCTTTTAAAG
>SEDW01001096.1 GCA_004193325.1 Pseudomonadota bacterium
TTTTGTTTGCGAATCTGTGCGGCTTCGAGCGATTCCCCTGCATTGAAAATCGCGCCCGAGTTGATCAGCGATGGATCGAGCATGAGTTCAAAGAATGGCCGTTCCAGTTCATAACGCGATGCCCAGTTGCCCATCGACGGCAGGGGTTTGGCATGATTGATCACGGTTTGGATGTAGCGAATGCCGATCATAAACTGCATGAAGGAATTATCGACTTCTTCCGGGCGAACGAAGGCATCGACTTTATCGACGTTGAGGAAAAACCAGCGAATGACTTTTGAAAGTTCGGGGCTGTTCCAGTCCCCATCGACGTAAGATTCGCCGAAGCCGAGTTCGCCATTGCTCCAGAAGCGGCTGAAGAAACGATCGTTCTCAACTTCAATGAGACCGCGAACCTTTTTACCGTAGCCAAAGGAATAGGTGATGGGATCATTTTTGAGACGAAGCTCAATATGGCCCTTGGTCATACTTTGGAATTGGGAAAATACTGCGGATTTAGCGAGGTTGGACTGATAGCTCTGAAAGCGTCTGAGGGTCCGAGGAATGAGTTGTTCCATGGCAAACTCCTTCAGTCTTTGGGCTATTTGTTTGGTCTATTTCACCATACTTTGATCGCTTTTGCCTATTCGAAAGTTTGCACTTTAGTTTTCCGCTAAAAGCGTCGATACTCTCCTAAGTGCTCAAGGAGGGTCCCATGGTAGTTACAGCAATTCTGGCCGGACTAGCCGCAATCGGTGCATTAATTCTCGCTGACCAGGCAGAACGTCAAAGGCCGACCCTTCAACCGATCCCGGTTAAAGCGAATCGATCTAAGAATCACAAGACACGCTCTTAAAAACACGAATATTTTTCATATGTTATAGAAAAGGCGCTGGATGCATAATCCAGCGCCTCTTTTCTTATCCGTCTATCAGACTTTTCAATAGCTTATCGTCGGCCACATTTGGCAGCGTCACGTACGTCGAGCCCCCGGCATCATTGTAAGCCTTCATCGTTTCAATTGAATGGCTGTTGCCGGCCCAGGCCCGTCTGGAGACGCCGCCCAGGACATCCCAAGGCAAAGCGCGATCGATGATGCGATCGGCTGTTTCCGATCCATCGAGAACCATTCCAAATCCACCGTTGATCGACTTGCCGATTCCGACACCTCCTCCATTGTGTAGAGCAATAAGAGTCATTCCGCGAGCTGCGTTGCCTGCGAAGACATGGGTCGCCATCTCGGCCATGATATTGGAACCGTCTTTGATGTTGGACGTCTCGCGGAACGGCGAGTCAGTGCCACCGGTGTCGTGATGGTCGCGACCAAGCATGATCGGTCCCACTTCACCCAGGCGAACCATTTCGTTGAATCGTTT
>SEDW01001097.1 GCA_004193325.1 Pseudomonadota bacterium
CTCACGCCACCCTCTTGCCAGCTCTTGCTCTTGTCTGCTTCAGTTGAGAATGCTCCGGAGTTCTGCTCCTGGATCGAGACTCTGACGAAGCGCCGCTGCCGTTTGATTCAGGTGAAAGAACGTCCGGTGCCTCTTGTGGACCTTGTGTTCTACCAGGAGCAATGGTTGCTCGCTAAGGAAGTGGAGCATGTTCTACCGAAGAAGGCTGCCAACCCTTCGAAGTTCCCGATCGAACAGGATGAGATCGCTCGTCGTTTGTCGACACTCCCATCGATGGGTTTGACTCCTGCGATTCTCTACGCGGGCCGAAGACTCTCTTGTGAGAATCTGGCGATGGAAGTCTGTCGTTCCCTCGAGCCGATTCCAAAGGAACAGGCTCAGGCGATTCACGATCTCCTCGCGAAAGATTCCGGGGATCAAGATCCTTTGAAATTCTTCAATCCGAATCTTCGTCGTTCGATTTTGGTCTATGGAGTGGGCTATCACCACTCGGGTCTGGCCCCGCAAGCGAGGCGTTCTGTTGAGAACCTCGTGAAAGCAGGCCAGCTGAGGGTTTGTGTGGCGACGATGGGCCTCAGTATCGGGATTAACTTCTCCGTACGTTCGGCGATGGTTACCGATTATTCGCGACCGGGGGAGATGGGTTTCACAACCTATTCGGCTTCAGAAGTCTTGCAGATGCTTGGTCGTGCCGGACGTCGTGGACGAGATGTCGTGGGTTTTAGTCTTTGGCCATCGGTCGCGGCTTACCAGAAGTTTGGAGGCACCCGCCGCGAAGACTGCGAATCCCGTCTTAAAAACGATCCAACGACCTTTTTGGGTCTGCTCGGTCGAGGCTTTAATTTACGGGATATTGAGAACTTTTATGAGAAGAGCTTTCTGCGCTTTGGGAACAAGAACGTTTCGTTCAACCTGATCCGGGAACAGCCGCTCAAAAAGCATCTTGGCGTCGACAAGCTCGATGTGCGGAGCCCTGCGCATGCTTACGCCCAATATCTGGATGAAGATCCAGAGTCGGAGATTTCGCAGAGCCCGAGCAAAGATCTCTACATCGACTTCATCAAGAGCAAATTGAACAACCCCCTCTCGCACCTTCACGTGCATCTGCACAGCATTGGTTGTCTCGATGAGGACGAGCGATTGACTTCGTTCGGTTCGATTGCCCGCTACTTCCCTCAATCGGGCGGTATGCTCTTAGCCTTTCTCATCGACCGAGGCGACATCGATGTTCCCAATCTCCTCGCGGGCTTGGAGCTGATGGGCAGTATGTGTCTCTCGCGATTCAAGGACCCGCGTATTCCCGAGGATTACGACTATCCCTTCGAGGCGAAAGAGGTCGAGGAGATGCTCCA
>SEDW01001098.1 GCA_004193325.1 Pseudomonadota bacterium
AGATTTGTATTCTGCCTCTGAACAAGCCCGGTTCGAAGTCTGCTTCCGGAGTCCTGATTTTGGGGGCCAGTCCTCGGCTTCCTTATGACGAACTTTACCAGGATTTTTTTAACCTCCTCACCTCATCGATCAATCTCGCTCTTACCAATGCTCAGGCCTTTGAGCAGGCGCGGCTGCGAGCGGAGGAGCTTGCCGCCCTGGATTTAGCCAAGACGACGTTTTTCTCCAACATCAGTCACGAATTCAGAACGCCCTTGACCCTAATTCTTTCGCCGATCGAAGAGCTCCTGGCTGAAGCGAGGCACTCGGAGCAATCGGGCCTTGGCAAAAGCGTTGAGACGCTCGAGATTGTCCAGAGAAACAGTCTGAGGCTTTTAAAACTCGTGAATACTCTACTCGATTTCTCCCGCATTGAATCCGGTCGCTTCCAGGCCGTTTTCGAAAAAACGCCTTTGAGCGATTTGACTGAAGAATTGGCGAGTTCGTTTCAATCCATCGCACAATCGGCAGGACTTTGCTTTGAGTTTCAATCGGAACCTATCGCCGGTGACGTTTACGTTGACCGCGAGATGTGGGAAAAAATCGTTCTGAATCTCCTGTCAAACGCCTTTAAGTATACGATGAGCGGCGGAATCAACGTCAGTCTATTCGATCGCTCGGATAGTATCGAACTCATCGTCAAAGATAGTGGCAGTGGAATTCCTTCATTAGATCTGCCTCATCTGTTCGAACGATTCTACCGGGTAAAAGGCAGTCAGGGCCGAAGCTACGAAGGCAGCGGCATTGGGCTCTCACTCGTCAACGAACTCGTAAAACTGCATGCAGGTTCTATAGAGGTCGAGAGCGAGGAGGGGGTTGGTACTGCCTTTAAAGTTACTCTTCCCAAAGGCGCCTCACACTTGCCGAGCGAAATGATCAGCAGTCCGAACGAGGCGCTCAGCCGACGGACGAGAGAAATGTTTACGACGGAGTCGATGTCGTTTGCCGAGAATCAAAGCGAGATGGGCAAATCCGAAGGAGAAGCTTCGTCTGATACCTTGCGGCAAACGGTACTCCTCGTCGATGACAACTCCGATATGCGGCGCTACATCCAGACCATTCTTGATGACGAGTATCAGGTGATCACGGCTCAGGATGGCGAAGATGCTTTGGTGAAAATCGCCAACTTTCGGCCTGACCTTGTGTTGACCGATATCATGATGCCAAAACTTGATGGCTACGGTTTGCTCGATAAAATTAGGTCCGACGCTCGACTCGAATCGTTGCCCGTGATCCTCGTCTCCGCCAGGGCAGGGGATGAGGCTAAGGTGGAAGGGCTCGGGACAGGTGCTGACGATTATCTAACCAAACC
>SEDW01001099.1 GCA_004193325.1 Pseudomonadota bacterium
CGCGTCGAAATGATTCTTCAAAAATCTGCAAAATCCAGCCGGGGCGAGGACTAGCGGCTGTCATTCACGGTCTGGCTTCGCTATGATGCGAGTCCAAACAGAGAATCGAGTGCAGGAACCATGACCAAGGCCAAACCAACGATTTATTCCTATCAGGATTTCGCAACTCTATTCGCCGCTTATGTCGAGTGGATGAAGTCGGTCAATCCCAAATTTTCCTGGCGATGGCTCGGCAAACGCCTTCAGTTAAAGTCTCACACGCACATCATCAACTTCGCCAACGGCTCCAAGGCGCCGACCGACGAAATGTTGACCAAGATTTCTGATCTCTTCGGATTTACGATTGATGAATACGTCTATGTGAAATCTTTGGTGGGTCTTCAAACGGCACGGAATGATTCGGAGCGAATCTTCTATCAGAACAAACTCGCCGAAACGAAACGCAGCGAAGCCGTGCCTATGCTCGACCACGATAGCTTTGGTCTCATTGCACAGTGGTATCACATCGTGATCTACGAGCTCGTAAAACTTCCTGACTTTACGCCCGAACCGAAGTGGATCTCTGAGAAATTGAATGCTGCGATTTCTCCGGAGGTGGCCGAAGAGGCTTTGGATCGCTTGATCAGGCTCGGTCTTCTCTCTCGGAGAGACGATGGTAAGATACTTCGGACCGTCGACGGATTTTTCACTACCCATAACATTCCAAGTGGTGCGATTGCGATGTTTCACAAGGGAATGTTGGAGCGCGCGACGGAGTGCATCAAAGATGTGCCTGTCAATCAACGTCTTTTTCTTGGCTACACAATGCCCATCGATTCTAAACGCATCGACGACGCTCAAAACCTGATGATAGAATTTCGCTCGCGCTTTGCCCTCCTCATGGAAGGCGGAACTCTCGACAGCGTCTACCATCTCGGGATGCAGTTCTTCCCAGCGACTCATCTCGCGCCTCTGGACGCTCCAGAAGCGGTTGAGGAAGCGCCTAAGGCCGAAGCCTGATCAATTCCCCTTCCTTGATTTGAAAGCCGTCACAGGCGAGCTCTCTATCAACCCGGCGATGAATCGTATGGAAGTTGATAGGGCTTTCCGCATAGGCATCGACAAAAACGGGAATGATCGGTCCAATAGAATCGGTGTCCGTCCAGTTAATCGACTTCAAGATTCCATCAAAGAGAAAGCGCGCCCGATAAGGATCTTTCAGCTCTTCCGATGCGATGAGTCCCGTGTGTTCCAGGGCTTCCTTTAAGCCAAAAAGATGCATCTCTTCAGCGATTAAAACGCACTCCCGCAAGGCTTCGACCGTTTCCTCCCTTAAAATAAGCGCTCCCATAACTACATCTCCTTGACAGGCTATTTGTTTGGATCGATAGTGTTGGGTTTTGTTCATATCCTGTTAGCGGGTGCATTTGCGACGAAGCAGCGCGGCACCGCCTGGAATGTGAGCGCAAGAGATGGTGAGCCCAAGCCACTTACAGGTGTAGCCGCTCGTCTCGATCGCGCTCTTAAAAACTTTTTGGAAACTTATCCGCTCTATCTGGCGGCGATTCTGGTCTTCTCTCTTCAGGGCAAACAGCCAGGCATGGCTGAGACCGGTTCCATGGTTTACCTCATTGCCCGTGTTATTTACCTGCCGCTTTATGCCTTTGGCGTACCCTACGTGCGAACCCTGTCCTGGCTCGCCAGTATCGTGGGTATTGTGATGATCGTCCTCTCGGTCTTTTAATGGAGACGGCACTGAGCAAGACGCAGCACTGTTTTTGGGTAAACTCTCTGTGCCAATCGGAGACAGAGAGCTTCTTTGATATCGCCTTATCGCGTTTTGTTTTATGCTCGCTGGCAAGTTCTCAAAAAGTTTATGCTCACATGGCTGTTTAGCTCTAATTGGAGACGAATATGAAATCGATCCTTTTCGCGGTCAGCATCTTGGCTGCAGGCACGACTCACGCGGCAGATCTTAAAGTGGGCGACACTGCGCCGACCTTTAAGGCTAAAAACCAAAGTGGACAAGTCTTCGATATGGAGAGCCGCAAAGGTCTTTGGACCGTTCTCTATTTCTACCCAAAAGCGGGAACTCCAGGATGTACGGATCAAGCGTGTGCCTTCCGCGATGCAATCAATAAGATTCGTGATCAGGGTGCAGAAGTTTACGGCATCAGCGCTGATACTGTCGAAAAACAAAAAGCTTTCCACACAGAACATAAACTCGCTTTTGATCTCCTCGCCGATCCAGATGATGAAGTCATCGAGCTCTACGGAAGTAAAATGCCGATCCTGAGCATGTCTAAGCGTTGGACTTTCATCGTGAGCCCAGAGATGAAGATCGCGTCGATCGACAAGGACGTGGATCCTTTGCTCGACGCTAAGAAGGTTGCGGATAAACTCGTTGAGTTGAAGGCTGCTACCAAGACTACTGACGTGAAGCCAGCGGCTGCGACGACGACCACGACAGACACAGCTGTTAAAGAAACTGCTCCTACGACTAAAGCTAAGTAATCATCCAGGTTCTGACTTTGGTCAGGACCTTCTCTTTCCCCTCGTGATCCCAAAAAAATATTCTTCCAGTCCTCCCAACGACTTAAATTCATTTTTGGCAAAAT
>SEDW01001100.1 GCA_004193325.1 Pseudomonadota bacterium
GCAAGTTCTCTTGCCGAAAATCTTTGCGACAGTGTTGTCGCTCCCATCTTTTATTTTTGTATCGGCGGAGTGCCTCTCGCAATCGCCTATCGGGTCATCAACACGATGGATGCGATGATCGGCTATAAGAACCACTATATCCATCTCGGTTGGGCCGCTGCTCGCCTGGATGATCTGATGAACTGGATTCCTGCCCGCATTACAGCTCTTCTCCTGCTCGTCACGGGAGTCTTCACCGGAAAGGATGCTCAGGCTGGCTACCGCATAGCCATGCGCGATCACGGTAAGACCCCAAGTCCGAACGGCGGTTGGCCGATGGCTATGGCGGCTGGTCTTCTCGGTCTTCAGTTCCGAAAGACGGACGTCTACGTGCTGGGTGATGCGGTGATGGCGAGCAATCGCAAGGCCCTTGTCGAAGCACAAAAGCTGACCCTTAGAACAGGTTGGCTCTTCTTCGCCTATGTCTTCCTCGGCCTTGGAGGGAGTGCATTTTGATTGCAAAGATGAAGCACGGAGGGCTCCAGCAGTTGGATCTCGGGGACAAGAGCGCTTACCTCGATCTTAGTGTCAATCTCAATCCCTACGGTCCGCAACTCAACTCATCCCTCACGATGGACGAGCTTGCAAACTATCCGGATCCATTTCTCCGAGTTTCAGACAGCGGCGATCCAGGTGGAAGCAAAGCTACTCGAATTTGAAAGTTTTGAGAGCGATGATTTCAGGATCGATCTCGAACAGCTTGATCAATATCTGACTCAGTTCAAACCAAAAATATTTTCTCTCTGTAACCCGAACAGCCCAACGGGTGGCTATCTCGGCCCGGAGGCAATCAGCGGCCTCGCTACCCGTCATCCGTATACTCTCATTCTTCTCGATGAATCCTTTTTAAGTTTGAGCATTCACCATCAAGCCCAAGATGCAAAATATCCAGCGAACGTCGTGCGTATCGTTTCCCTCACCAAAGATTATGCAATCGCTGGAATTCGTTTGGGCTATGCTCTGGGCTCTCCTGAGCTTTTGAATAAGATGAAGGCTGAAATTCCGAGCTGGTCAGTCAACGCCCTGGCGCAAAAGATCGGGATCACCTTGTTCGATGACAAGAATTTTCTTGATCGCAGCCGGCACTCTATCTTTCGAGATAAGGTCTTGGTCGAAGCGTCTTTTCGTGAACGATCCGTACGTTACATTCCGGGGACCACAGTATTTTGCATGTTTAAGCACCCCTACAAAGATCTGAGCCAAGCTCTACTTGACGATCACAAAATATTGATTCGATCCTGCGACTCATACGGTCTCAGTCAATGGTATCGGATCGCCATAAGGCCAGAGATCGAGATGCAGAGGTTTTTTAAGGCTCTGGATTCTGTAAACGAAGGTTTAGAGGAAAGACGATGATTAAAGCCATTCATGAACATATGCGCGCCTCGATCCTGAATGAAATAAACGAGAAGACCAAGCCCCTCAATTCTCTCGGACAAATCGAAGAGCTCTCGCTGCAGATCGCTCTCATTCAGGGCAGTCTCAAACCGAAGATTTCCAATCCCACTCTGATTGTGATGGCTGCCGACCATGGTATTGCTCGCTCTGGAGTAAGCCCTTATCCGCAGTCGGTGACTGGAGCCATGGTCGCGAACTTCGCGGGCGGTGGGGCGGCAGTCAACGTCTTTACCAAACTCCTTGGCTGGAAACTTGAACTCATCAACTGCGGGACAGTTGGGGGTGA
>SEDW01001101.1 GCA_004193325.1 Pseudomonadota bacterium
ATACCGGCGAAGAGGTTGAAACTGTTCCAGGGGTAGTAGCGGGCGCGAACAGTTGTGAGACTTTCCGAGAGGGACACGAGATCCACACTGAGAAAGCCAAGACCGTAACTGCCGCTGAGGTATTCCGCTTCGATCGTGAGATTCTCATTGGCAATCCAGGAGAGCGCAAAGCCGCGCTTGGTCGGTAGGATGAGGCCGACGTTGAGTGGCAGATAGAAGAGGGAGATATGCGAGTCAGCACGGTTGTCGGCGCTGGATGTTTTGGCTTGGGTTTCCTCAGCTGCGTGAATGGGTTTGGCGATGAGGAGAAGGAGCAGGCTAAGGACAAAGGCTGAGAAGAGAAAGATTCGAGACATTTTGGGATATCCTGGCATCGGTGATCGGGAAGCCACCTTATGCGAGCCGCCTTGAAAAACCTAGCCTTAAGGATGAGTCCAAATGACAAAACCACAGCGTTTAGGCTGTGTTTTTGACGAAAGTGAGAATTTCTCGAAAGTTTAGCCCTTAAGACCAGGCATCGCGCCTTTGATGGTTGGATCGCCGACAAAATCGTTTTGGATTCCGAAGGACTCCTGAATCGAAGTCAGGGTTTTGTTGTGGGCAGCTCCGGCTGCGCTCACGCAGCGACCGGTTTTAAAGTAGCCACCGCCCTGACCTGCGAGAACGATACCGACATTCTTCATGCTGTGGAGATCGCTATCGCCGAGTTCAGAAAAGCCCATGAGGATCGTATTATAGAGGACTGACTTATCGCCTTCGGCGCATTTGCCAAGGCCTTCGATAAGGTTTGCAAACTTGGTCATCATGTACTGCTGATCAGCAACATGCGCGGCGACTGACCCCTCGGCACCGTAGTGACCGTTGGAGTGATGGCCTTTGCCACCGGCTGCGGGAGCACCGTTACTGAAGCCCATTTCGAAAACGGAGTGACCGTGCATGACGAGTACGACGTTGGTCATGCGGCAGGCGAGGGCCTGAATGGTGATCTCATTCATCATGTCGGCGACTGCGTTGTAGTTCTCGACTTTTTTATAAGGCGCGTCGTAAGTCACATCATTTGCATCAAAGACTTTTGTCTGATTGATCTTCTTCGTACATTGATTGCTGGCTGTACCGCCGCCACTGCCTCCGGTGTCGCCACCCGTGTTGCCTGTGATAAGCGCATCGATGCGGCGTTCAAGTTCGCGAACGGCGTTGAGGTGAGAATCAACTTTCGCCTTTTCGATCGGCCCGAGTTTGGTCTGGAGAGTTTTGAGCTGCTCGAGATTGTTATCGATCAGACTCTTTTTACTCGCGTTCGTAAGGCCCGAAGTGGCTGGAGCAGGTGTAGTCATGCCGCCGCCTGGCGC
>SEDW01001102.1 GCA_004193325.1 Pseudomonadota bacterium
AGATCGCGTTTGAACATATCAATTTTAGCAACAGCGTAGAAGGTTTGTTGGCCTCGAATACTTTAAGCTAGGGGCTGAATCATTCCAGCTGACTCAAAATATGCATTTGCCAATGGCCTCGTTCAAGATACGGCAGAATACGGTATTTTGCCTAACCGCTTAACATTTGATTCACAAAACCCGATAAGTCCCTGATTGAGCTTTGCCAGTGAGATTAGGGGACAGACCAGTGAAATTATCATCATTATCGTTCATAACGATTCTCCTCTTCACGCCGGCTTGCTCCAAATCCTTTGAAAAATGCTTGGCTCAATCGACCCCGAGCACGACAAGAGACCCTTGTTCCGCAAAGAGTAGTTCAGGCTCCGACGCCGGCCCCGACGCCAGCTCAATTAAAGTGGTCCCCTGGATCTGCGAAGGCAAAGCCCAACCCCAATGCTACCAAGGCTCGACCAGCTCCTTCACCAAGATTTATCCGAAGATGGATAAATCAACGTGCGAAGTTCTCGATGTCATAAAAGATCGCATCGTATCGATGGACCAATGCACGATCCCCGCTCCCGATCTCGTCGTTATCCAATCTTTCCTCCCGACAGGACTCGAAATCTTAGGATCGCAAAAAGGCTCGCTGGAATCAGGCAAGGCTATTTATCGCGTCACCTACCGGAATGGGTTTGATGTCATTTCACAGATCTTTGATTCCAATGGCAAGAGTCTGCCGCTCGACACCCTCATGAACCCTGATGAATGGATCTCGGAGGCTCTGCGTTCTGATCTCAAAGATGCTGCGCTCGACACCAAAGAAAAACGATTCCTAGGCGTTTTGAAAGCCAATCTATCCTCGAAAGAAAAGAAAGCGAAGCAAGCCGAGATTGCAGCTCTGCTGGCTCCTTACATCAACGCTGCAGATCTGGAAACGATTAAGGGAATAGAACCCGTAAGCTTCAACCAGTTCGAATTCAAGACTCAATATCAGAGCCTGAGGAAGATCATCCCTCAGCTTAAACCCCATCTCAGTCTTCTCGATAAAGCTCCGATTGCATGCGTCGATGGCTATCCCGTTTTCTGCCGCAAACAAGCCGACGGCAGCTACAAATTCGATGACCCAATCATCATTGAAACAGACGAATGCCCAATCTATCAAGCACCGCCAGATGCTGTGGATTCTTCATTTTGCGCGCTCTAGTCTGCCATTCTACTTGACTGGCCCGGAGGCCATTTCCTTTCGAGAAAATCCCTTTCTTTCAAGCATCAAATCCTATAAGTTCAGCAGCGATCGTTCTCGATCGCTCTTCTCATTTCCAGCCAGGATTTCAAACATGAACAAAAACTTACTTATCTCCGCAGTACTTACTGCTCTCGAGTCCAAGGCCAATTTGAGCTTTCTCGGCACGAAGCTGATTCGCAAAGATGGCAAGAGCCTACGCCCACAGTTGCAGCTCATTCCTGTAGCGTCGGGTAGTTATGACTTCGTTCAGGACGCACCAGGCGATAACGTCCTTGGCAAAGTGCCTGGCGTCGATCCAGGCCTCGAGTATCAGCTCGTAGTGCAGCTTGTCGATATTACGACGGGCAACGTCACGCACTCTAACGCCAACTACTTCGCCAAAGTCCTTACCAATGGCAAAATCAAAGCCTACTTCTGCGATACGACCTCGGTCTGTTCGGAAGATCGCGGCACTAAAGAAATCACTCTCAAAGACGACAGTATTCTCGTTGGCGGAACTGAATTTTTTGGACCAGATCTTTCTGGTGACATTGAATTTATCGCAGTTATGAAATGAATGTTTCGACTGAAACATTTCTAAGATCCGAGTTGAGCAGTTCGCTGCTCGACTC
>SEDW01001103.1 GCA_004193325.1 Pseudomonadota bacterium
TTCATGGCTACAACTCTTATCAACACTAAGATTCCAGACTTCAAAGTTCAGGCTTATCAGAACGAAGAATTCAAAACTGTTACTCAGGATGACCTCAAAGGCAAATGGTCGATCCTCTTCTTCTACCCTGCTGACTTTACCTTTGTTTGTCCAACAGAACTTGGTGATATGGCTGATCGTTACGATACTTTCAAAAAGCTCGGCGTCGAAGTTTACTCAGTAAGTACTGATAACCACTTCGTTCACAAAGCTTGGCATGATGCTTCCGAAACGATCAAAAAAATCCAATACCCAATGCTGGCTGACCCAACAGGTCTTCTCACACGCGCATTCGGTGTTCACATTGAAGAAGAAGGCGTCGCTTACCGCGGTACTTTCCTTATCAATCCAGAAGGTCTGATCAAAATCGCGGAAATCCACGACAATGGTATCGGCCGTAATGCAACCGAGTTGATTCGTAAGGTTCAAGCCGCTCAATTCGTAGCAACTCACAAAGGTGAAGTTTGCCCAGCGAAATGGGAGCCAGGTGCAGCCACTCTGAAACCAGGTCTTGATCTCGTCGGTAAAATCTAAATCGCTCAGCCCCAGAGGCCATCAAAAGCCTCTGGGTCTTTCCCCGGCTCAAAAGGAGTTCCGTATGTTAGAAGCAGCAATCAAACAACAACTTGAAACGCTTTTTCAAGGCTTGAATCATAAGATTGAGTTCGTCCTCGATCCGAGTGATCACGACAAACAAGCTGAGCTGGTCGAGATGCTTGACGATGTTGCGGCGACTAGCAGCGATCTGTCTGTGAGCTATTCGAAGAACCAGGCTCCCACTCCCCGCTTCGCGATTCATCGCGACGGTGAAGCCACTGGCATCGTGTTCCAGGGTATCCCTGGCGGTCACGAGTTCACTTCGCTCATCCTTGCTGTTCTTAATACAGCGGGCAAAGGCAAGCTCCCGGACAGCGGTCTTGTGCAACGCATCAAACGTGTCCAGCCGATCGAAGTGAAGACCTACGTCTCTCTTAGCTGTGAGCAATGCCCGACAATCGTTCAGGCGTTTAACCAAATCGTCCTGGCTCACGGCGCTATCAAACACACTATGATCGACGGCGGTCATATACCGGAAGAACTGGAAGCTATGGGCATCCAGGGTGTTCCAAGCGTATGGGTTGGAGGCGAGATGATCCACTCGGGTCGCGGTTCTCTGGCCGAACTCATCACTAAACTCGAAGAAAACTTTGCTGACAAATCTGTAGCTCCTAAAGAGCAGGATCTGGGCCATTACGGAGTCGCTGTTCTCGGCGGCGGTCCGGCTGGTGCTTCGGCAGCTATCTATAGTGTTCGTAAGGGTATCAAG
>SEDW01001104.1 GCA_004193325.1 Pseudomonadota bacterium
GCCGGGGTGCGAATATCGATGAAGAACTTTACGGACTCGCCGCCGAGAATGAAGCCTTCGGATTCCTGCGCGAAGGCCATGTAATGATCCACGCTATCGAGGGTGCTGGTGAAGAGCGTATTGTCCATCGAGCCATTGCTCCCCGTTGGAGGCTGTATGGCCGGGATAGCCGGCAGAGAACCAGATCCTGCTTCATCAGTCGCTTTTTTAGAAGCGGAGCGGCAGGCGAAATTTCCGGCTAGACTGATGATGAGTAACGGACCGAGGATTTTGAAAAGCATGAAACTCTCTCCTTGACTCGTTAAATATCAGCCGCAACTGCTGTCCGCGGTGCTGGTGGTCTTAGGTTGCATAGCCGGATCTTTGGAGAGAGAAGCCTTAAGACTTGTATAGGTCTTGAGAAGATCAATGTTTGACGACTCTTGAAGAGTAAGTGAGCCTAGACAAGCCAGCTTGTCGAGAAGAACACTGGAAGGAAGTTGTTTATAGATTTTGGGAGCTGGAGCCTGATTTTCGGCTCGGTCGAGTCTTAAAGCGCTGTCTTCTGCATTGAGAGAGACAAGCAAATCACCTTGTTTTTTGAAGGTACAACTCTTTGCAGCATTGAGTGCCGCATCGAGCAATTCACCTGACTGAATGAGTTTCTTTTGAACTGACGTGTTGTAGGCAACGATAGATTCCTTAAGATCAGAATCGATGTCCTCGGGGTAGAGGATCAGAGGAATAGAATCGTGTGCTTTGCAGCTTGTGTTACTTCCGAAAACGATGACTTTGCCATTAAGGAGGAGATCCTGGCCTCTAAGCGATTTTTCCCACTGGATATCGATGTTCTGGCTACAGTTATAGGCCAGGTGAATGTCGTCTGCGATCGTCGGTTGAGGAGGAAGCAGGGGTTCAACTGGGGCAGACTTGGCATCGGGAGAAACGTCGAGGAGACAGGTCTTGGGTTTAGCGTCCAGAGATTCGAGCTTTTTCTTGGCCACTTCTTCCTGCACACAAGCAGAGAGCGACGCAGCAGCGATTAGAAACAATACCGAAATCGTCGAACGAGTATGCATTTGAGGCTCCCTTATCTAGCAGACGGCTTATCGGCTGAGATCCACCTAGAGACAAGGGAAGGTGGCAAGTTACCGTATTCGCGCGTATTCGAGCAGAGCATTTGGCCATTTTTACATCTCAACCCGCCGAACTTGTTGCATTAAGCAGAATTTGGGCTTGTCTTTGGTCCGGGCAGGCTGTAGTTTACAAAACCTAAGGTTTTCATTGAGCTAAGTAGATTCCGTAAGGATTCGAGCGAGACCATTGTTAGCCGGTATGAATGCTCTCATGGTGGAATCGGTAGACA
>SEDW01001105.1 GCA_004193325.1 Pseudomonadota bacterium
GTGCACAGGCTTGCCCTGATCGAGACTCTCCGCTTCAGCAAAGATCTCGAGCTTCTCTTCGATCCGGTCCGCGATGCGATTCAGAAAATCCGAACGTTCTTTCCGACTCAGCTTCTTCCACGAAGGAAAAGCCCGTCGCGCTGCGGCAACTGCAAGGTTGATATCGGCTTCAGTTGAGTCTGGAATACGGCCCATGACCGATCCATCACGAGGACAAAAATTATCGAGGTAGCCGCCTTCAATGGGCGCTACAAATTTTCCATCAAGAAAATTGAGAATCGGAACCATCCTGCCATCCTTTCACATAACTCTCTGGGTTATAGTCCCAGCGATCCTGATCGGGATCCCATTCATCCCAGGCTTTCACATCTTTCATTGCGTGACGGAGACCGGGCGGAATGATGTCTTCGACGATGAAGGCTTTTTGCCGTTCAAGAGGATAGGGATTTCGCAGCTCGAAGCCCAAGACTCCGAGTACCCAGCGCGCTACATACCAAGTGCCGCGAGGATCCCAGCCGTGAGCCATCTTAATAACAACGCCAAGCCCTTCGGGATAATCGGGATGAATGATGCTCAGGCCGAGGAGGCCATCGGCGCCTTCTTTGGCAATCACGCGTTGATCACAGGATTTCAAAATAGTGGAATCGAGACGGTTGAATCCACCGATCAAATCCGGATTCTTGACCATCGCTTCCCAGATCCAGTCTTCGTCCTTGCGCACAGCAAGGTCTGCGAAGAGAGCTGCGAGCTCGTTGACGGTCATAGCAAGCGTTGGAAGACCGCAACCATCTTTGGCAAAAATCTGGGACTGCAATTCGCCGCCCAGAATCTCCTTCACCTTTTCCACATAGACCTGATGATAGGGATGCTGAGGCAGGGTATAGCCGATGCGCGACCAATGATTGATAGCACAGGCCCGAAGTATCGCTGCGTGCTTGCCAGAACAGGTGTGATACCAGCGGCGCGGTCTGCGAAGCTGCTTGCCGAACTGAATGAGGGGCAAGGCCAAGGGGGTCTGCAAGAGACCATATTCGGACGGCTTGAGAATATCCTTTACTGCTTCCAAGTGGATCGGCTCGGCGTTATGCGAAGCGATCGAAACAGCTTTGGATTCCCAGCTGAGATGCTCATCGAGTTCTTTGGCGATGACCTTGATCTGCACGGGCTTCATCATCGAACGGCCGTAGCAGAGAACGTTGCCGCCGTAGGAATGAAGAAGTTTTTTACCATGAAACCAGGCAACCGCTCCGTGCACAGTTACTTCCGGAACTCCGTTGCGACGGTAATCAACCAGCGGGACCCAACTGTTATCAATCATTGTTTGCCCTTCAAGAGAAGCGGCCTG
>SEDW01001106.1 GCA_004193325.1 Pseudomonadota bacterium
CCGCGAGAGGGTGCCGACCGGCTTTCATGCCTGCTGGGTTGACGGCAAAGATTTGGAAGGAGCATCTCTATGAAAGATGGTCTCGATGCCTACATCATCGATGCGGTTCGCACGCCTCGAGGAGCCGCGCGGGAGGGAGGCGCTTTGCAGCAGGTGAAGTCGATTCACCTCTTAAAGCCTCTTTATCAGGAATTGGGGCAACGCCTCGGACCAGCACTCGATGAAGTGAGCGATGTCGTGCTGGGCTGCGTGACCGCGGTAGGTGATCAGGGTGCGAATATTGCCAAAATCTCCGCACTCTTTGCCGATTGGCCCGAGTCGATATCAGGCATGACGCTCAATCGCTTTTGTGCCTCAGGGCTTGATGCCGTGACGCTTGCCGCTGTGAAAGTGCATTCGTCCATGGAAAATATCGTTGTCGCAGGTGGTGTGGAATCAATGTCTCGGGTGCCCCTTCTCAAAGATCGCGGCGCATGGTTTGCCGATCCCGAGGTGTCTGAAAAAACCGGATTTCTTCACATGGGAATCTCCGCTGATCTCGTCGCCACTCAAGGCGGAATCAGTCGCGAGGAAGCGGATCGCTACGCTCTCGCTTCCCATCAGCGTGCGGCCAGGGCTCAAGCCGAAGGCCGCTTTGCGCATTCGATCATACCGGTTCGCAGTCGCGATGGAGCCGTTCTGCTCGATCATGATGAATCGGTTGATCTCGAGATGACTGCCGCTAAGCTTTCCTCGGAGAAGCTTGCATTTCCTGGCATCGCTGAAGATGGTGGGGAAGCTTTGATTCGGAAAAAATATCCGGCCCTCAAAGAGATGAATTACATTCACACGAATCTGTCGAGTCCGGCACGAGTGGATGGGGCTGCTCTCGTGGCGATAGCAAATCGAGCGACAATCGATCGCCTCGCAGTTAAGCCAAGGGCTCAAATTTTGTCTTACGCACATGCGAGTGTCGAACCCGTATTGATGCTCACCGGAGCTGTTTTAGCCGCTAAAAATGCTCTTGCTAAGGCTGATCTTCATCCTGGAATGATCGATCTCTGGGAAGTAAATGAATCCTTCGCCGGAACGGTCATCGATTTTATGAACAAGCTCGAACTCGATAGCGAAAGGGTTAACGTCAACGGCGGAGCCATCGCTCTCGGGCATGCACTCGGTGCAACGGGATCAATTCTGGTCGGCAGTCTCATGGACGAACTCGATCGTCAGGATCTTCGCTACGGCTGCGTGGCAATCTGTGCCGGCGCAGGTATTGGCCAGGCCATAGTGATCGAGAGGATCAAGGCATGAAGACGAGGCGGGATCACATTCGCGATCTGGCACTGGCAGGAATTGTTTCACAG
>SEDW01001107.1 GCA_004193325.1 Pseudomonadota bacterium
TTTAACCAAGCGTTTTACAGGAACAAAGGGCTTGCCCATTCAATACTCCTAGCAGCAACTCTAAGCATAACACGAAAGCGGCAAAGGCTGAACAGCAGCCGTTGTGCAGCTTTTTCACTGCTTTAAATCCGTCAAAATCGACCAGATTTTCGGAATTTACTAGCCTCTCATGGAAGGGGCCTTTATAACGTTGGCACGCATCAACTTTAGTTAAGGTACCGAACCTATGTTCCGAAAGTCTTATCTACTCGGCCTCGGCCTTTCTTTATCTCTGGCATCATTGACCGCCCCGCTTAGCGCAAAGCCAGCGGCACCGACCGCTAAGGAAGCTCAAGCTTTCGTCGAAGGCTTCAACAAGGATTATCTTCGCCTCGCTGTCCGCAGTAGCCGCAGCTCATGGGTTAAAGACACCTATATCACTGAAGATACCGAATCGATCTCAGCTCAGGATCAGACCGAACTCCTCGAGTTCGCAACCAAGGCCATGCGCGAAGCAAGACGCTTTGACAATGTCAAAGTTGATGACAATACGCGCCGCATGCTGACTCTCATCAAACTTGGTGACCCAGCACCCCAAGACCGTGCGAGCCTCGAAGAACTCACCACTGTCACGAGCAAAATGGGCAGCATCTACGGTAAGAAGAAAGTCTGTGACGATTGGGCGAAGAAAAGCAGCTTTGATGTAAGCAAAGACGGCTGCCTCGATCTCGAAGAAATGACTGAACTCCTCGCCAACAGCCCAAGCTCAGACGATCAGCTTAAAGCCTGGATCGGCTGGCACACAATTGGCGGCGAACTCAAGCCTCTCTATCAGCGCTTCGTTGAACTGACAAACAAAGGCGCAAAACAAGGCGGCTACGATAACATCGGCGAAAGCTGGCGTTCAGGCTACGACATGAAGCCGGCTGAGTTCGAAGCGGAAATGGAACGCCTCTGGACTCAGGTCAAACCTCTCTACGAAGATCTCCAGTGTTACATGGGCCACAAGCTTGAAGCGATCTACCCTGAGCAAAAGCTCAAGAACGGTCTCTTGCCAGCTCACCTCCTCGGCAATATGTGGGCCCAGGACTGGTCAAACCTCTATCCAAAAGTTGAGCCTTTCAAAGGCGTCGCAACTCTGGATGTGACCAAAGCACTCGTCGATCAAAAATACGATGCCTTGAAAATGACCAAGCTTGGCGAAAGCTTCTTTACTTCCCTCGGCTTCGATCCACTACCAAAGACTTTCTATGAGCGCTCACAGTTCTTGAAGCCTCAGGATCGTGAAGTCGTCTGTCATGCCAGTGCCTGGGACGTGACCTATTCGAACGACGTTCGAATCAAGATGTGTATTCTCGCGAA
>SEDW01000181.1 GCA_004193325.1 Pseudomonadota bacterium
AATGATCTCTAAGTATTTGTTCTTTTTGCTGAAATGAATACTGCTTCTTCGACTTTACTGCGGTTGCCATGACACTTTCCTTCTAGGTTAGTGTCAACTCGAAATGGGGGTTATGCTCAAAGATTGTTGCTATCCGTATTTTTAGGATCGGTTTTGCCACTAGCATTAAAAAAGACATTATTGAGACAAACGGGCGCATCGCCCTTGAAAGCGGCCTCTTCATTACTCAGGATAATGTTAATGATGGGAGAGGGAACATGGCCAACCATTTCCGGGTAACGTTCTCGGAGCATAGCATTGTGTTTGTCAGCCCAGTACTGAAGTCTTTTGGCCAGGGGGTGGTTATCAGACAGTAGATCCTTTGCACTTATACCTTCGAACTGCCCAGCAAGCGTATTTTTTATATATTCATCCTTGGTCTGTGAAGACCAAAAGTATCGAGAACTCGATCCTACCGGATTTTCTAAATCATGCTTCAGCTCTGATTTTGATACGCTTTTGCAGGCCCATGGAAGTAGTACTACAAAGACTATCAAAATGTAATTTTTCAAAAGTAGATTCCATTCTGTTAAAGTAAAGTTGTAAAGCTTTCTAGAGAGAAAATTTGGCGTTTACTAACTTTGATTGAGCGAAGTTTCAAAAAAATTAATCGATAAAAATTATGTGAGACAATAGGATACTCCGAAAACGAAGTTAGGAGATTTATGGATTTTACGTTCATCGCGACTTCAGATGAAAGTTACTAATCAGAGCCATTGTGCAGTTCACCCTATGATGGAACCATCAGCTGCATTATCAGCTACGATGAAGAGAAAACTCCCCGCAATAATTTGGCCACTTAAAAAATATAGCACATATATGTTGACCAATCTTTGCAGGTTGTTGGTTATATTAAAATTTTTAATTTTTTATTATTTTGAAATAAAAAATTAAGACATACTGGAAATAAGAAGTGTCCCACATAAGGCAATGAAATTACAGAAATTACATGGGTTCTGTGCGGTAGGTATTAAATATTGCAATCCATGAAGCGAAGTGAATTTGTTTTGAAGTACGAAAAGACAAAAATCAGAAGTAAGTATAAGTTTTCGACTAAGTTCAGGGCTAATGCCTCAAGCTAGCTTGCACTCGAGTAAAAAAATCGAGTTAACAACTCTCTGAAACTACAAAAATTGCTTCGCAAGGGGAAAGAGATCCTTCGAAGCTGCTGTATTTTGTGCGAAGCGGCAGATGTAAAAGTCTATATACTGGCTCAGTTGTCGGTGATAAATCAGAACGCGCCCATTTCGGGGTCTTTCAAGAGAAAATAGTATTCAAAATTTTTCTGAGGACAATGTGATTTGCCCCCTTTATAAACTGAAAAAATTTTGTTAAAAATTGTTCCTATGTCCGAGGATCTGACGGCAATAGAGTAAGTAGATTTGAGTAAAAAATTTGTCGAAAAAATTTTTCTGAAACAAGCCTAGGCATTTTGTTATTGAAGTTCGCCCAGGTTCGTAGAGCCATCTGCTAAGATGTTCTCGGAAACCAATGGAGCCTAAAACTGAAGTCAAAGGCCTCAAACAAATCAGCGCGTAACCGTCGTAAATTCACTGCAGAATTCAAGGCCGAAGTCTTCCGACTCAGTCGGATCCGAGTTAATCCATCGCACAAGTAGCCAAAGAAATAGGTTTAGCTGATGGATTGTTGAGGAATTGGATTAAGCATAGGTACTCTGTTGAAGACTCGATGGACGCTTCAATGGTGGATGACGCATTGAAAATGGGTCTTAGACAACGTCCAATTGAGGATGGAATGATAGTGCACTCGGACCAAGGCATACGGTATGCGAGCCACGAGTTTCGAGTTGTTCTGAAGGTCTGCAGTATAGTTCAGAGTATGAGCCGGAAGGGCGACTGCTGCGATAACAGCGCGGCTAAATCTTTCTTCGCAACCATCAAGAAGGAACTGATCGACAGGCAATCTTGGATCCGCGTAGCCCTTGTCTGGTCGCTCCGGTAATTGAGGGCGAATAAAATACTCGTTCTCTTTATTGCTGTAACAGATCTCGATAAAGCGCGGATTTTCAAGCCAGGCGTGATCGATGCCTATCAAATCCGAGCCATCGATAAATCTCGAATGAAAGGCAGCGAGGGCACACTACACTGTCCTGGAACTCAGAGAGCACAGCGGCCCCCCAACCAAGAACCGTTCGTGCTCCAGGGATCAAAGCCTAGATATAGTTCAAAGCGTCCCGGTATCTGGGTACCCGTATTGAAGCCATATCCATTTGATCGGATAGCTCCCTTAAAACCCGCTCCGTAGATATATTCATCGCCGTTCGGCTGTATGGTGCTGAATCCAGAATCTTGAACAGCGCCGGTTAAAAGGTCGATATGGGAACCGAATGACGAAATAGTCCCGCCGGAGGTGGGAAGGCTTACCCCATACCAAAGGGAATCCATACCGTTGTCGAAACCAACACCATCGCGCTCCTGGTTGGCGGTCCACTCAAAAACGTTACCCACAAAGTCTTGGCCGCCATAGCGCGTTCTACAGTAGGAAGTATTGGTACTTCCGGACGGATATGTATTCGCGGGACTGTTATCATTGTGACAACGATTTGTTATCGTGTCGGCAGTTCCCGTTTCCAGACTTGTGATAAGGGTGATGGGTCCTGAGAAACTATTCTGGTCGATAGTCCCGTCATGGTTTAAATCGCCCCAATCGGCCGCTTTAAACCACTCGGTATCTGAAGGCAGATAAAAGGCATAAGATTTTCCTGAGCTATCGGTTAACCTAGTATTGCGACAGCCTTTCCACATAGCACTTTGGCTCACGCCCGTCACCGGTGTGCCGCCCACAACGGATCCGAATGTTGCGGTCGTCGCATTAATCATTGAGCCGTTTCCGCAATATGCATTGGAAAACGTAAAGTTTTTATTAAAATTATCGTAGCAATTACCAGCCTTACTGGAATAAGTCTGTGTGCCATCGACAGCCTGGAAAGGCCATGTTGTGGCAGAACTCGTGCCATTCGTGTAGGTTCCAGACAAAAGGCTCGCCTCATATTTTGCTATATAAAAGTCGTGATCCAAGCCCGATTTGTCCATCGGCACCAATACGGTCGTCTCTTGCGCTATCTGGCTGTTCTGAAATCCTTCGTCTATCGCGGCAACAGAGGCGCGGCGTAAGCGGGGCTCCATGCGGAAGGGGGTCGCTTGGGATAAGGACGGCAAACCGGTATAAAATTGACTGCGGAATCGCTGGACTTCCGGATAGATGGCATTGCCCTCAGCGTCCTCGACAACCAGGATGTAATTGTAGAGTAATCCGGCGGAAAAGTCCGTGTTGGCGGCTGTGCTATCTACAAAGACACAGTTAGCAGGCGCACTGGCCGTGCAGGTGGATATGCTCGCAATCAATGTGCCGTCTGTCGTGCTTGCGGTGAAGAGCCTCGCTCCTGTGGCGTCAACCGCCAGGGGATCTAGGGGCTTATCCGCAGTATACGTGCTTCCTGACCTATTTAACGCCCATGTCGCCGCAAATCGATTTGAAAAGCGATTGGGTTCGAGGAATCGGTAAAGGTTGTAGATAAATCCTGTTCCTGACGCTGTGCAGGAGCCCGCTGCATCGCAGATGCTTTTCGACCAGGGAGTCCACTTGATGGTAATATTTCCCTCCGGCACAGCATCGCTGGTATTTCCATTGACCGTAATCGACACAGTCTCGATATTAGGATCACCGCTGTATTTATTCTCCGGAATAGTCCAAGTCGAAGCTGCTCCTGAGTAGGCTGTGGCCGTGAATTTTGGTTCATCAGGTAACGCCAGCTGTGACATATCAGGTCTATCCGGCGCTCGAAAAGCGACACAACGAAATCCGACTTCGGCACTTGCTGTCGCCGTCAACTGCACATTGTGGTAGATATGTCCCGGTCCCATAATCATACCCAGTGTCGCCGTCGCGGGGAACCGATGGAAACGCTGCACAATATTATCGATTCCGTTTGGAATGGTCTTACCGATCGTCGGTCCGTAGGAAAACCTCGATTCTCCATTTCCACTTATGCTGTAGGGAGCAATCCGGTAGTCAACCCACTCGTTTAGATTGCCACCCATATCGTAGATGTTAAGGGCTGTTTTGCAATTGCTGCGTGATCCTGTTGTCTGCGCAGATCCAGGCGATAGGTTGCAGCCACTCCCCACCATGAGATTATCTTCGTAGGCTAAGTAATTGGAACCATAACCTTGTCTGGCTCTCAACCATTCTTGAGCCGAGGGAAGGCGAACCATCGCACTCGCATTGCTTGCGTTACGACAGGCAGAAAATGCCTGATCCCATTTGACGTTAGCTTGGGGCGCAACCGCCGGCTCACTGACCGCGTACTTCCCACTATTGGCATTGGTGCCACAGCTCGCATCCCAGGCTGTGCCATTCATATGGAACTTGTAAGAACAGCTGGCCATGCTTGCCGGTGTCGTGGTTACCGCATCTCCTGCCGTCAGCGCGGCACTAACTGTCGCCTCGTATCTCATCATCCAATAGTCATAAGAGAGGCCGGAGAAGGCTTTTGGGACAAGCATGTAATTCGCGTAGCCCTTGAGGACCTGAACGAGCGAGGTGATGCTCGAATTAGCGTCGGTGTAGGTTCCTGTCGAATCATAATAACGAACCACATAGTACCCATCCTGGAGCGATGCAACAGCTATAGGGAATTGGATTTTCGTGTCACCAGCTAGGGCATCGTAAATGGGATCGCCGCGTGTCACGGTAGCGAGAGGCGTCGCGAAGTTAAATGAGCCTAAGGTATTGCTTGCGCTGTAATAGATGCGATAGGCGGTGATGTTCGAGGACGGAATGTCAGCCATGGTGATCTCGAGGTTTGCTCGCCCATCGGCGAAACTTCCTATGATCTCACCTGAAGAAGCACCGGGGTTAGTCGGTGACGACTCCAGGAGCACAGGCGATGTCGAAGCTACCCAGCTTGAGATATTTCCGGCTGTATCCTGGGACTGAACACAGGCGTAGTAAGACGTGCTTATAGTGCCAGTCGCCGTACCGGGTGAAGAAATATCTGTTGTCCCGGTGCTACAACCGGTCGAACAATTGTTCGAGGTACAGATCTTGATATTATGGGTGCTGAAATTTGTATCCGTACCATTGGTCCAGCTAAACGAAGGGGAAGTCCCGAGGTTGTGAGTTCCTCCGAAAGAAATTGAGGCCGGGGCTGTCGGGGCGAACGTGTCGATGACGATAGCTTCGTTCGCGCCAAGAGAATTGACAGCGCCGGGGCTCGGAAGAGTGAGGGTTGCGTTGTTACCGGCCGCATCTTTGATGGTGCCGCCTGCGAGGGCCAGAGCCGTCGTTGACTGGGCGTCGAGATCAGCCGAAGTTTCGCCTGCTATAACCGTATAGTTGAAGAGAAGCGCCGTGCCCCCGCTTCCAGAAGCATAATTTACGGTTCGGTCAGTTGCACCCGTTTCCAGCACGAGGGTCGGCGTGCCTGTGACAGTGACGTTTTCTGAGAAATTAACCGTGATCGGTACGACTTGTCCCGCTTTATAAGCACCCGCGGCGAGAGTCGAGCTCAGGGAGTCGACCGTTGGCAGAGTGGTGTCGATGGTCACGGTCGTCACAGATGGGATCCAACTTGAAATATTACCGGCCGTATCTTGGCCCTGTGCGCAACCGTAATAAGTGCTGCCGCTCGCGCCCGTCAATGATTTGGGTGATGTAGCCGAAGTCGTAGCCATTATGCAGCCGGTCGAACAGTCATTAGCGGTACACAGTTTAACATTGTGGGTACTAAAATTAGTGTCGGTGGAGAGCGCCCAGCTCATGCTTACGCTCGCCGTGGTACTGGTGCTGAACGCAAAACCCACGGAAGACGGGCCGGACGGATTGGTCGTGTCGATAATCAACGCTTTGTTCGAGCCGAGTGAGTTCGCGGCTCCGGGAACAGGCACCGTAAGCGTCGCATTATTGCCAGCCGCATCTTTGATCGTGCCGCCCGCCAGAACTAGCGCTGACGAGGATTGCTCGTCGAGATCGGCCGAGGTGTCACCGGTCTGAACTGTGTAGTTAAAGAGCAAGGCTGTGGTGCCAGACCCTGAAGAATAGCTCGCTGTTCTGTCCGTTGTTCCCGTTTCGAGTAAAAGAGATGGTGCGCCTGTGACCGTTACGGCCTCGGAAAAGTTGATCGTAATCGGTACGAGCTGTCCAACTTTATAAGCAGCGTTTCCGAGGGGAGAGCTCAGCGAACTTACCGTTGGTAAGCTCGTATCGATACTGATAGAGGCAGCGGAGGCAATCCAGCTCGAAGTGTTGCCGGCGGCATCTTGCCCTTGAAGACAGCCATAATAAGTGCTGCCGTTCACGCCCGTGAGCGATACCGGCGATGCAGCAGACGTGGTGGCCGTCGTGCAGCTCGTTGAGCAGTCATTGGCCGAACAAAGCTT
>SEDW01001108.1 GCA_004193325.1 Pseudomonadota bacterium
ATCTCAAACACATTATGCGAACCTTTAAGGTGATCGCGGGAGAGATTCGCGACGAACCGATTATGAAGACTTACAAAGAGGAAGAGGTCGCTCCGCTCATCGAATACATTCTGAGTCTCTCTCCTCCCAAGAGCGAAGAGAAATTTGAGATGGATCGACTGGCAACGGGTAAAAGTATTTTCAAAACGAATTGCGGCATTTGTCATAACGGGCCAGGCTATGCTGGAACTCGCGTCTTTAAAATGGACGAAGTGGGAACAGATCCAAACGTGGCTCGCATGGTCGATCCTGAGAATTCAGGCAAGGCTGTGTTTGATGTATTGACTCCGGAAGAACTCACCGGCGGAGTAAGAGCAAGGCGCTTGTCGGGAATATTCTCGCGGACTCTTCTCTTGCACAATGGAAGCGTGACTTCACTCAACGACCTCTTTTGCCTGAACGGGCCACGCGTTCCCTCCACTCTGGGGTCGGGCCATAGCAATGCCGGTCATGATTTTACCTGCAAGCTCTTGCCGGAAGAGAAGAAGGCCGTAATCTACTTCCTTCAGTCCCTCTGAGTCTAAGGGATCTTGATAGCCTCGAGTCCGAGTAGAAACGCTTTAGTCTCTAGCCCTCCGGCAAAGCCAGTGAGGGCTCCTGAAGCTCCAATGACTCGATGACAAGCTGCAACGATCGAAATTGGATTTTTGCCATTGGCAGCACCCACCGCACGCGAAGCCTTTGGCCTCTTGATCTCTTTAGCAATTGCTCCGTAGGTCGTGGTCTCGCCATAGGGAATTCTCAGGAGAATCTCCCAGACTTCTTTCTGAAAATCCGTGCCTTTGAAATCTAATTTGAGTTCGAAAGATTTTCGTTTGCCGGTGAAGTATTCCTCGAGTTGCTTTATCGCTGTGTCGAGATGAGCATTACTCTCAGCCTTAGCAAGTGGCGAGAGCCGCACTCGCATAGGGTCGTCATTTTCCCATAGTATGGCTGCTAGTCCTATATCGCTGGCGATCAATGTAAGCTCACCCACAGGCGATTGCATCTGCTTAAAGACGTAGGTTTTATCTGGAGTTATTAGGCTTTTTCTAGATGATTTTTGCATAGCGAATTCCTCCGGCTCGAACATGGTTTTATAGTACTTTTTAAGACTTGATGTTACTCGCCATATTCGGACATCATCGAATTGTCTTTCTCGATAATTTTTTGCTAGAATATTTAAGGCGGGCCCATCAAAGGCCGATAAGCAATCTCTTGCTCAAGCTAGACCCACAGCAAACTCCTCTATAAAGGCTTTTTTCCGGACCCCGTCCTCAAGACCTGAGTGACTAAACCGGCCATTATGAGAAACTAAC
>SEDW01000182.1 GCA_004193325.1 Pseudomonadota bacterium
TGCGCTTTGAAAGACTTTGGGAAGGTGAGGGGGAGCTTGAGCGCAGCAGTTTGAGTCTCGCGCTTGGGCAGGAATGGCTTTGACCTCACGCAGAGAGCGTCTTGCGAACAGTGGATCGTGAATATTTCTTCTAAGTCTGGCTCGGTATTTACTCGGTCGTACATGTATTTGCTGGCCAGTTCGTTGCCGGTGGAGATAGGCGTACAATTGTGGGTGGACGACTGTTGTGAGTTGTCTATATCCCTTGGAGCCACGATGCGCCTATCGAATGTATTTGTCTCTTTAGCCATCAGTCTAACGATCGCAACTCACCTCCAAGCCCAGTCTGGGACTTCTGAAGATAAACTTAGCTGGCTCGAGGACTTTACGAGCGAGAAAGTGAAAGACTGGATTAAGTCAGAAAATATCAGAACAAGTGACCGCTACGCAGTTGGCGCTTCGTATCAAAATCTTTACAACGAAACCTTCAATGTTTTAAAGATGAGCGCACGTACCGATAACACTCAACACATTGGATCGAATTTGTATGAAGTGTACAAGCCTGAAGGCGCTAAAGTTGGTGTATGGCGTCGCAGTCCATGGATCAATTACATCAACGGCCTTCCGGAGTGGGAGACCGTCCTTGACTTCGATGCGATGAATAAGAAAGACAAGACTGACTTCAGCCTGGAGTCAATCAGTTGCGTCGGGGCGTCACCTGACCACTGTCTTATTTCTTTTCTCAAATACGGTAGCTTTTCGACAGTAACTAAAGAATTTGACCTAGGATCCAAAAGCTTTGTCAGTGACGGATTTTTTCTACCACTTGCTCGGTCCTCTCTAAATTGGATTGATAAGGATAATGTTCTGCTTCTCGACGGAATTGCCACTGGCAACCAAAATGAGTCAGGCGGACCTCGAACAATAAAATTATGGAAGAGAAATACAAAAATAGAGGCTGCGACCATAGTCTTCGAGACTGAGGTTTCTGACCGACGACTAACCGGGCAAAGTTATTCCAGCCAACCTGAATCGAATGTCGTTTTGCTTAACTTAGTCCACAAAGATCAGAGTGTTGAGCAAAAGATTTTCTTCGCCAACAAGATGTTTGATTTCAAACTACCGTCGCACGTAGGACTGATAGGTTTCTACAATAATCAGGCAATTGTATTCGTTAAAGAAAAAAGTGATGGTGCAAAAAAAGGTGCGATCTTTGCTTATCCGATCACTGCCGAAAATGGTTTGGGAATTAAGCCGAAGGTGCTTTGGGAGCCGAAAGCTGAAGATTTGGTCTTTGATAAATTGCTGATTAAAAACAATCTGTACATTAGCTTCGTTAAGGATGTTAAGACTCATATTGCAAGATTCGATTTAGCTAATAATGCAAGAGAGTCGAGAATTGATTTTCCAAAAGACGGCGCACTCTTTATGAAAAAAGCTGGAGAAAATTCAGAAGTTTTAAAAGTGACATTTGAAAATTCTCTCACACCTTCTACCTACTATTTCTATGATCCTGCCTCAGCAGGTATATCAAAAGTCAATTTCCTGCCTGAAACTTTTGATTCCTCTGAAATGGAAATTAAGCAGAGCTTTCTTAAAACCAAGGACGGATCTCAAATTGTGTATCTGCTGGTTGGAAAAAAGGGGATGCCTCTTAATTCATCGAATCCTACTATACTATTCGGCTACGGTGGATTTAATCAGATAATGCTCCCGATATACATGAAACTTAGTGGGAAAGTCTGGCTCGAAAAGGGTGGTCTTTTTGTATTTGCTCACGTACGTGGTGATGGTGAATTCGGAGAAAATGGCCATAAAGCCGGAATGGGTAAACTCAAGCAAAACGTTTTTGACGATATTGTGATGGTGGCGAAGGATCTCATAGCGAAGAAAATAACGTCGCCAAGGCATTTGGGGCTCAACGGGGCCAGTAATGGAGGTCTTACTGCAGCGGCAGTCTATAATCAGCACCCAGAACTCTTCAATGCCGTGGTGGTCGAGGCTGTCCTAGACATGGCTAGGTTCGACGCTCTCGGAGGACGAAGCTGGAAGGGGGAATACGGTGACCCTTCAAATCCAGCCGATCTTAAGTACCTGAAGAATTATTCACCTCTGCATAATGTGAAAAAGAATACGTCTGCACCGGAAATATTGTTCGTAACTTCAAGCGATGACAAAGTCGTCAATCCTGCTCATTCGAGAAAGATGGCCGAGCGTTTGAAACAAATTGGAAATCCGTACCTCTTTTATGAATCCGACACTGGAGAGCATGGGTTAGGAACTCTCGATTTCATGGCTAAATCTAAATCGATCGTAAGTAGCTTTTTCTGGGATAAACTCGGACCTGCAGTTGTGAAATAAAATGAAAGCCTCGAGGCACAATCTTCGAGGCATTGGTTTTCTCACGCAAAGCCATCTTCTCGATTATTGGGTCTGCTCGAGCTCAGCCCTCCATGAACTAAGTCCAGTCATTTCAATAGCCAAAATCATTAGTCAAAACAACGCTTTCAGAAGTATCCCGAATCCTTAAGCTGCTCATAAACAATTACCTCTCTGTAGGCCACCGTAGAAACTGACGAATCAAGACAATAGACGTTTACGAAGAATTCCTGCCGAAACATCTTTATGCTCAACGGAGGCGAAGATGTTCAGACCAGGATTTTTAATCCTTGCGGTAATAGTTGCGGCTTGTAATGCAGGGAATGATTTCGGCGCGAAAGCGAAAGAGGCCGAAGCCACCGAAAAGTATAGTACACCCAGTGGAGGCGCAGAGCCGACTGTGGAAGGCGCCGACGCCACAACTGTAGACACCATTGAATCGACTCAAGCGGTCACACCGATCGTCATTGCAGGAGCCTCGCTCACCTGCGTGATGGCATCCGATAATGATCATCTGGCCTGTCGAGTGCCGGTTGGTAGCAATAGGTTCTATCAAAAGAATCCCGCTCATCGACTTGAGTGGAACGGTCTCACAGCGACGCAGTCTTTCGCAATCACCGATGTTCAGAGCTATGACGGAGTTCTAGCGGGGACACAATTCTTTGTGCCGATTGTGAAAAAGGCTCTGAGAGCGATCACAGTTCGCATCATCGAAGCAAATGCAGTGCAGACGCTGACGTTCGCACTTAAGGATTTACCTCGTGTCGATCAGGTTTATAAGACTCAATCTTTCCCCGTTGCAAACTTTCCTTCAGTGGCGCCAGGGTTTAGTCAGCTCTACTTTATGAATGGGGCTCGATTGGGTGACGGCAAGGTCTCGGATGAAGCGGATGTCTGCCTCGGTACGAACGATATTGCCTTAGGGAATGGCTTCTCCTCGAATTTGTTCACGATCAATCTGTCTGGACCCAAGATGGACATCTACATCGATGGGACTTGTGGTCTACAAAATCCATGGACGTATATCAGTATCGAGCTGCCGGCTCCTCAGATGCCTCTTCGCGTGTCCCTGACTCCTTACGTTGGCAAGGCTTTGCTCTTTCGCAACTTTGAGGTTCCATCAGGGCGCTTCTCCTACCGCCTTGCTTATGAGCCGGAATATGAGGGCAGCGCCGACCTCGACGATTTTAGTGCATCTTCATTGGTGATGATCAAGAACTGATTCTTTACTCAAAAGAAAAGCCCGACGCTTCCTTAAGGGAAACGCCGGGCTTCTTGATTTGTAAATCTTAGTGAATACCGTGCATTTTTCTTTGCAAAGGCTTCGCGATAAAGACCAACAAGACGAGTCCACAAGTTGCAGCAACTGCCGCAATCGCTCCGAAGAGCTGGGTCTCACCAAGTTTCTCAGCATAACTTCCGACCACGCCGCTGAGCTTGTTCGCCACAGCGAAGGAGAGGTACCAGATACCCATCATGATCGTACCGAAGCGCGAAGGAGTCAGCTTGTTAACCATCGACAGTCCAACGGGAGACATGCAGAGCTCACCGCAAGTTTGGAAGAAGTAGGAAAGAAGAATCCAATGGATGCTTGCCATACCGGTAGCCGCAGACTCTTGAGCTGCAAAGACCATAAAGGTAAAGCCGATACCCATGAGGAGAAGGGCCCAACCGAACTTCTCAGGCGCGCTTGGATCACGCCCTCTGAGTGCGAGGCGAGTCCACATCCAGGCGAAGAGAGGACCAAGAGTCATGATGAAGACTGGGTTTAATGATTGGAACCAAGTCGTAGGAATTTCGAATCCTAGAACGTTACGATTGACCTTGGCATCTGTGTAAAGAGTCATCAAACCACCGGCCTGCTCGAACGCTGTCCAGAAGACCACGACGAAGAACATAAGCGCGACGATAACGAAGAGACGATCTTTCTCGATCGAGGTAAGAGCTTGTTTAGCATCGCCAGCAAGAGAGCGCGCTTTGTTGAGAGCCATCTGAGCTTTGGCAGCTGGTTCGATACCGATTTTGCCGAGGAGTCTAGGACCGACGGTAAGGAAGAGAACCTGACCGAAGAACATTCCAACTGCAGCAGCGCCGAAGCCCCAGTGAAAGCCCATTCTTTCGCCCAGTGTTCCGGCGATAAAAGGCGCGATGAAGGCACCGGTATTCACACCAACATAGAAGATTGTGTAAGCGCCGTCGCGGCGACGATCGCCTTCTGCAAAGAGTCCGCCGACCAATTGACCCATAGCAGGTTTGAAGAAACCGTTACCAAGGATCAAACAACCGAGACCGATATAGAACGCAGTAAAGCCAGGAACGGCCATCGCGATGTGTCCGATCATCATGACCGTTGCACCGAAGGTTACTGATTTGCGCAGACCGAGATAACGGTCAGCCATGTACCCACCGAGAAGGGGAGTCAGGTAAACAAGACCCGTGTACCAGCCGTAGAGGGAGAGAGCGTCGGCCTTAGACCATCCGAATCCACCCGAAGTCGTAGCAGCAGTCATATAGAGGACGAGGAGTGCGCGCATGCCGTAGTAGCTCATGCGTTCCCACATCTCGACAAAGAATAAGAGATAGAGGGCTGGTGGCTGGCGATCCTGCCCGGGTGTGCCATCGGGAGGGATGGTATCGCTGGCAAATTCTTGTTTCATGCTGTTCCTTTTCAGGGTCGATTTGTCAGTGTTGGAGTTTGGTTTTCGTTTTCGTTCAATGTCATAGCGTTTGTTCATGAATTTGTCAGGACTTTTTATCCCTGCGCCAAAGCGCTGCTACTCAAGGCTTTCATGAGAAGATTTGTGATCGCTCATGAGATAGGCGCGTAAAAAGATCATTAAATTATTAGAAACTAAAAATTTGAAATCGTTCAAGCGTTCGCTCGATAGAGGTTCTCATCTTTGTGATCTTATTATTTCGCAAAGCACAGAAGTCTTGCACAGCAAGGTTTTCACGTCATGAGGAATTGAGCGAAGTACGAACGAAAATGTATTTATGAAAAATTAGATTCCTTTCCTATCGAATCGTGAGTTGAGCTGATCGGTTTTCTCCAATACCCATGCAAGAGAAGCCTTGCTGAACTGATTAAAATTTAGTTAAGACAATCGTTAGAAAAAATGTTTGAGCCGAAACCCGTTTCTGCTATGACTTGTCGGCCTAGCTTCGACAGAGTCTCCTGCGCTTCGCAGAGTTGGATTGGTAGACGCCGGCAGATTTATGTTTCTCAAGTTGAAAGGATAAGACCCGTGAGTCGAAAAATCATGAATCCGTTCCGTATGGGACCTGTGAGCATTTCGTTGCTAGCTGTCCTTACAGCTGCAAGCTTCGAAGTCCACGCCCAAGAGCAGACAGATCCAACACCTCCATCTTCAGCTGATGCTCCTGCAACTCCTGAAGTTCCAGCACCCCCAGCTCCTCCTGCAGCACCTGCAGTGGTAGCACCGGCTGCTGAAGCGAAACCAGACCCGGGCGCGAAAGCAGAACGCATCACAGTTACAGGCTCACGCATCCGCGAAATCGAGATGCAAGGTCCTAAGCCGATCGTCACTGTCGATGCTAAAGAGATCGAAAAAAGCGGCGCCACAAACGTCAACGAATACCTTGAGAAGCTGACACTGGCTTCTTTCGGAAGTGCTAGCTACGGTTCAGCTTACGGTGCCGCTGCTGGAACACAAGGCTTTGACCTTCGTGGTATGGGTTCAGGAAACACCTTGGTTCTCTTGAACGGTCGTCGCCTCGTTCGTGACCCTTCTCTCGAATTCATCGATCTTTCAATTATCCCGACTGCTGCTGTTGAGCGTATTGACATTCTAAAAGGCACAGCCTCTGCGATCTACGGTACTGATGCAGCTGCCGGTGTTGTTAACATCATTACTCGCAAAGAGTTTGATGGTATGGCATTTGGATATTCCAAATACAAGAGCAAGTACTCTGAAAGTGGTGATCACGATCAGGCTTATGCGATCGCTGGTACTTCCTCTGACAAGTCGACCAACATCATCACTTTTCAGTGGGACCAAAGCGAACCCTCTAAAATTGGTAACCGTCCATGGGTTGATAAGAACTTCCGTTCTATCTTCGGCTCTCCGATGTCATACCTAAATGCTGACGGTGACTTCCAACCGGTCGGTCCTTGTCAGTTTGATAAAGCCGCAGGGCAATACTGCGGTTACAACTACATGGATGAGTATGAGTGGTCACCATCTGTTCAGAAAATCTCGGTACTGGACGATTACACTTACAATCTTAGTAAGAATACCAAATTAGGTGTTCGACTTTTCGCAACCAAAAAGTCTGCGACTACCAAAGGTTTGAGAGATGTCATCGACGAATCTAGCCACGCATATTTGGTCTCGGAAAACGCTCTCGCTACGCTTCACCCTGAAATTACAAATGCTGGTATCGAAACTATAGGTGATCAAACTGGTGTGCGGGTTCACGGGCGTATGGTTGGTGCTAACCCACCTGGATCTCAAACTGACCAGCTGACTTATTCTGGCTCGACTTCAGTCACTCATGAATTTGACAATGGCGATTCAATTGATGTCAGCTTTTCTGAAAGTCGTATTGAGCGTACACACAATTGGTTGAATCGTTTTGATGATAATCGGCTTCGTGATGCTGTGTATTCCGGCGAATACGATGTCTTCGCAGCTGTCCCGCAATCTAATCTTGACGCTTACCGACTAGATGTTGCTGACCGTGATATGTCTATTGCTCGTTCGATCGAGGCAACATACACAGGTAGCTTTAACGTATGGAATCGTGATTTCGGTTATGCTGCTGGTATTTCTCAAATTCGTGAGAGCTACACCAACAAAGCTGCTCCGAACAAGCTTGCTGGCGCCGTAAAAGACCTTGGCGGCGGTGGCGGTACTGGTGAGCGTAAAGCGAACGCAGCTTATGCTGAGATTAAAGCGCCAATCGTCGACACTCTCGAAGCTAGCGTTGCAGCTCGTTATGACGACTACACCGACTTCGGCGATACCTTCAACCCAGCGCTTGGTCTTCAGTACCGTATTGGCAAAGAATGGTTCTTCCGTGCAAACTACGGTACAGGTTTTAAGGCTCCTACGCTCCGCGAAGTTCATGATGGTCCTGCTACTTATTATGATGGTGCGATTGACTACACTCGTTGTAACGCTGCAACCACTCCAGAAGACGTCACCAAGTATTGCGATAACCTAGCATCAGGTACAATCACTGCTGGTGGTAACACCGATTTGAAACCCGAAGAGTCGAGCACTTACTCTCTCTTTATTGGTTTCGAACCTGTTCAGGGTTACGGCGTTAACGTCGAATACTTTAACTCCAAGATCGACGACCGTATTGGTTCGGTAAGCCCAGACCAATTGAATCAGCTCCAAGCTGAAGGCCGTGCTCTTCCTCCAGGAACTGGCGTTACCCGTGATCCAGTCACTGGCGACATCGTTTCTTACACCAGTCCAACTGCTAACCTTTCAAGCTTGAAAACTAGCGGTCTTGACACCAGTGCATATGCTTCACAGCAGTTCAGCTTTGGTACTTTGTCTTACAAGACAAACTACTCTTACCTTCTAAAGTATGAGTCGCAAGACTTGCCAGGTGGCGAATTCGTTCAACAACTTGAAACTGCCGGAGCCCCTCGCTGGCGTTGGAACAATACCTTTGGCTACGCTATCGGTATCAACGACATCGCTCTTACAAGCCGGTCGAATGGCCGTTATCAGAAGCAGAATAAGGCTCGCGGTTATATCGGATCGTTCACTTCTTGGGATCTCAACTACGGTGTAGAAGTTACCCAAGCGGCGACAATCAACGTCGGTGCTGAGAACGTTTTCAACCAAGGCTACCCACTAGATGAAAGCGATTCTACCTTCCGTGGCGTTGGTGAAAGCTTGTTCCAAGAGCCAACTTACTATGCAAAAGTTGACTTCAGAATCTAATTGCGACAAATAAATTGTTTTAGAGGACTGAAATATAAAATTGTTTCATTTACTATTTCGATAAAGATGAAAATTAAAAATAGAGTTCTTAGGCTTGCGCGATTTCTTTGACTGAGATACCTCAAGTATTGAGGGAATTATTCTTTTCTCGGAAGGTTAGGTATAATAGTCTTTTGAGAAGAGACGCTCCAGGCTTTGAATAGCCTGGAGTTTCAAGTGGGTATCAGAGTGTGGTAACTGGTTTTACTTTCATGTAAGCGCAGGCGGTTCCTCTAGCGTCACAAGCTTTCCACATTCCTCCGCCTACCGAGTAAACCGAGCATCCGCCAGTGCATGATACCCGTCCCCCTTGTCCTACGGTGACAGACGCAAGTGCTATACTAGATACTAGAATCGACAGACCAAGAAACAAATTCTTCATATTGCAATTCCTTATATAAATCAGTCGCAAGGGGTATCCCTTCGAATGAAGTCGACGGTTGAATCAAATATTGATCGAGTGACGCTATTTACTGAAACGCGTCTTTAGGCTGGTCGAAAAATGTGTAAACAATCTTGGAAGGGTCATCCTTCAATCTTCCATGATGAATTCCCTTTCCAAATTGAGGATGTTCTAGATAGTAATCATATAGTTCGCCCTGAATTTTCTCAGTCAAACTTTCATCCAATATCAGCTGGCAGCGTTTTTCGTTGCAATCAATAGCATTGATTTTTGCATTTTTTACTATTGAGTCGAGTCTGTTAATGGATGCCTCAAATTTTTGTTTAATCTGTTCAGCGGTATATTTTTCTGGCTTGAATATAGAATCAGGACTTATGACATCTTCTTGAAGGACTTGAACAGGCGGATCGTCTTCAAGCTCAGATTTCTCCTCATTCAGTCTCTCACTTGCAAGGGTAGTGGGACTGTATCTTCGTAGCTGAGTTTCTGAAAAATCAGATTTGTTTTTCAATTCCGAATCGTTTTTTGTGGGTAGGCGCTTATCTTCATAAACTGTCGTATCATTTGTTTTTCTTTCGTCAGCTGCCAAATCAGAATTGTGGTTTAGTTTTTGAATATTCGTGGATTCACGAGTAAATGCTGAGTTCGTTTCGGAAAAATTACGATAGCCTAAAAACGCGATGATGCTAATAATGCATACAATTAATAGCCTTTTTTTCACCGGCATTTTCTTTCGTTCTTTATTTATCTTCATGTATGATATCCAAAATTCTGCGTGTAATGATCCATGCGAAAATTGCAGGAATCGCAAAGTTCGATTGGTTAATATTTTTTGTTTGTTTTTAGTAATCTCTAACGAGTAACGACAATCACATTTTTAATTTCGAATTTCAATTTGTTTTGATATTAATTTTATAATTATTAATTAAGTCAAAATACCTTCCTAAGGGTCTTCCAAAGAAAGTTGACATACGTGAATTATAAATATTTCTTTGAGATTGAAAGATTGCAGTGCTGGGCTTAATTAATTCATGCTAAAAATTTTAGCCTAAGTCCAGACTGTTAGCCTCGCGAGGAACTTCATATCACAGACTCAAGTTCAGATGATTAGGTGTAGAGAACTAATTCTGTCTTCATCGGCCCATTCACATTTTGAATTTCAACAACCGTGTTGAAGTTTCTCAAGCAGCGACAGTCAACGTTGGTTCGGAAAACGTATTCACCCAACAGTACCCACAATACAATAGCGATGCTACCTTCAGTGGCGTTGGTGGAAGCTTCTTCCAAGAACCAACTTATTACGCACGATTTGACATCAGAATCTAATTTCTGAAGTCAAAAAAATGCGAGGACATTGATTTGTCCTCGCCTCTTTTTTTAGACATAGCATTTAAAAGCGGACATTGCGGGCTGTGGGGTCTGCTTGCATCGAAAAGCCGATCGCTTCAAAACGATCTGAACAAGTCAGTCACTGGCCCTGGATCGAATTGATAGTCAAGGGGCAGGCAGGAACGCCTAGTTAACTTACGTAAGGAATAGGCCTGAAAAAATTTAAATCGTTCGCGAATAATCCTGATATCTAGAAAGAAAAGGGCGAGGACTTTTTTGTTCTCGCCTTTTTTCTCCTTGCGCCTACTGCCACTGTTCTTTCAGCCAAACAAGCAAGTCCTTCGTCCAGTTTGCCACCGGCGCTCCTTCACGGGCTGCGAGCCCAAGACCATGGCGTCCGTGAGGATAGAGGTTGAACTTAACCGGAATCTTCGCCGTATTCAGAGCCGCGACGAAGAGCTTCGATTGGCTTGAAGGCACGATCGAATCATCATCGGTCGTCCAGATAAAGGTAGGAGGCGTATCCTCAGTCACATGCAGTTCACTTGAGAATGCTTTGCGTTTGGCTTCCGGAACTGGAGTGTTGCCAAAGAAATTATCGACTGAACCTGCATAGGCACCTGGGCGATAGGCATCGACAAAGGAGATGAG
>SEDW01000183.1 GCA_004193325.1 Pseudomonadota bacterium
GGACTCCCGTGCTTTGATTCCCGGCAGGCGGTGATCAACGCTAAGGCGATCAATGCAGCACTCAGACCTTTCCTCTTCATAAGCAACCCTCTTTCCGTTCGAATAGATGTGATAGCCTTCTGATTTGCCTGATCCTTTTTTAGATGCAGTTTTCCAATGAATCGCTTGGGAAAGACGAGGCATAGGATTTAGACATCGATGAAAAAGGATTAAGCTCAGAGAGGTTCTGACAACTGGGCAGATCAAAGTCAAGAGGGACTTGAGGTTCAGAGTTTATTTTTATTGAGGGTGGCGAGACGGAGGATGAAGGAATCGATCAATAGCCTGAAGATCTTCTAAGGATTGAAACTTCGATCAAAAGGTTTTTTGCCCGCCATTTTCCAGAGGAATTCGCACGCCGCCTGAAACACGGCGAATGCCTGTGACCTTGGAATCGGCGGTATAGGCAGAGAAATAACTTTGCACTTCAACTCGTTTCGAAGCGATATCATTGCAGTTGGTGAGGAGTCGCGATCCCGCTTCGCGGAACTGCACGTTGAGTTCGAAGAGATGGCTCTCGTCAAACCAGTGCCCCTGATCACTCGTCTTGCCTCTTTCGTTGACCGACACACAGAGACGGAACTGGGCGTTTTGAGGATGGGCTTTGGTATAAGAACAACGAGCCAGGGCATCCCGCTCGATCTGGCTCAAGGCTAGAATCTCATCGCGGTTCATATTATCTTTAACGGCAATTGCAAAACTTCCGTGCACAGATGCACTCTGAATGTAGGCATAAGGATCTTCGCAAAAAGCCTTCCAGTTGGAGATGCTTTTCATCAAGCGGCCGACGTCATCCGTAAGGCTATCGATGGAATGCTGGCTCTCGACCTGACGCTCTTCCACAAAACCATTGTCCATAGCACCGCCACGCAGCGTGTAGACGACAGAGCCTACGCTAAGGGCTCCAAGGATGGCGGTAAACGCGTACTGTGAACGGGTCGCTGGCATATCGTTCCTTCAAGAGGCTTTAGGACTAAGGTCTTTTGGGGAAAGTTTCGGGAAAGATCCAAGTGCTCTGAGTTCAGCAGGAAAAGGCTGAGAGCTTTTAGCCGGCGGCGGGCTTAGACAGACTGCTTACTAATATATTTTGGCGCAGGAGTCCGTGCTCGTCAATAGACCCGGCTCTGGGCAGCAGGGTGAGAGAGAGATAAACTGTAAGCAGAGATACCGGTCTTTGGTCTTTGCAATCTTGCCCAATCGGGCTAACTTCCCATTTGATTTTGTACAAGGCGAGGCTCAGTGAGATCTATGCGCTCTAAAATAGCTCAGGAACTAGCGGAAGAAACCTTTGACGTCGCAATCGTCGGAGGCGGCATCAACGGTGCGGTCGCGGCAGCTTCGCTCTCGGCGTCGGGTCTCAAGGTAGCCCTTCTTGAGAAAAAAGATTTTGCCGGAAGCACGAGTCAGGAGTCCTCGAACCTGGTTTGGGGTGGAATCAAGTATCTCGAATCCTATGAATTCAGTCTCGTCTGGGATCTCTGTCGCTCGCGCAACGAGCTCATGAAAAAGTATCCGAGTTCGGTGCGGGAAATACGCTTTTTTACGACTTTACAAAAAGGTTTTAGAAAGCCGCGCATCATGGTCTTCATGGGAGCCGTTCTCTATTGGTTCATGGGCCGTTTCTTTACCAAGGCCCCAAGACTTCTCTCCAAAGAGACGATCAATGCCGAAGAGCCACTCGTCGACACAGCCCAAAGTCAGGGTGGTCTCGAGTATTCGGATTGTTATCTCAGGGATAACGATGCGCGCTTTGTCTTTCAATTCATGCGCCGAGCCATGCGCTCGGGCACTAAAGCCTTGAACTATGCGGAAGTGGTTAAAGCCACGAAGACCGACCTTTGGAATTTTGAAGTCATGGATCACGAGTCGAAGCAGACGATCCAGGTCAAATCCAAAGTCTTTATTAATGCCGCCGGTCCGTATGCGGACATGCTGAATCAGTTGAGCTCGATCAAGACTCAGCATCGCCATATCTTCTCGAAGGGTGTGCATCTTATCGTGCCGCGACTGACGGATAACAAAAGAGTACTGACCTTCTTTGCTGACGACGGTCGCCTCTTCTTTGTCATACCCATGGGCGCCTGCTCGTGCATTGGGACCACCGATACTCCGGTGCAGACTCTTCCTGCAGTTGTGACTGACGAGGACCGGACCTTTATTCTCGATAACATCAATAAGCGCCTGAAACTGGCGAAGCCTCTGACCCGGGCGGATGTCATCTCGGAACGCTGTGGCGTCCGACCCCTCGTTAAGAAAGTTGGCGAGAAGGTTGGCGTTGACGACGACTGGATGAACCTCTCGCGTAAGCATGCAATCGAGACTCACAAGGCTGAGAAGCACATTTCGGTCTTCGGCGGCAAACTCACCGACTGCTTAAATATTGGGCGCGAGCTTTTCCATGAACTCAATACGCTCGGGTTCAAAGGTCGTCTGACCCAGGACTGGTTCGGCGAGAGTCCTGAGCGTGCGCGCTTTGAAAAGGAAGCGGAAGCCTTAGGCCTCGGCGGCATTCAGGTGGCAGGTGAGGGGACTCTGATCGATCGCCTTTGGCGTTGCTACGATCTTGACGTCTTCGAGATTCTCGCTCTTATTGAGAGTGACAAGACTCTCCTCGACGCGGTGAGTCCATCATCCTCGGTGATTCTCGCTGAGTTTGTGCACATGGCGAAGCGGGAGATGGTCTCCCATCTCGAAGACGCTCTGCGTCGCCGTACCCGTCTCGCTCTCGTTGCTCCGCATGAAGAGTTGGCCAACAGTCCAGTTTTGAAGAGGGCTTGTGCACTACTTTTCAAGGAGAATGCTGATCGCGAGTGGCAACGTTATTTTCACTAAGTGGATTTGGATTTGCTTCTGTGCCGCTTAAGCGCCATAAGTTTTAGTGCATAAAACAGCTTGTTTTAAAGAGTAAAAGAGACGAACCTAAAAAAGGCTTCGTCTTTTTTTGTTGAGGAATTTTCGCTGGAGACGGAGCAAAGTGAGAAACGCTCTCAAGATCTTTTCCGCAGATTCGCATCAAAATCTTGTAGGAGCAGTCTAACTTTGTTATTCCCGAACCAATTGAAGTGATTGAAGCTTTTTATGCATTGAGTCCATGTCACAAGCTCTTATTAAAATTGACTTGGTCTGAAGACAAAAAAGCAGAATTCTGGTACAGTTCGTCATAGATCATACGATTGGTACTTGTCAGAATTTTGATTACGAGGCCTTGAAATCGAGGCGAGTAGTTTTGGTCACGACAGTTATTTGCAGACGCTAGATGCAAGGGATGAGGCTAAACGGCTTCGAATGTGCCGCCTTGTCGTGTCTAACGCCTACATAAGGTATGACTCCTGAGTTTTTTTTAAGTTCAGAGTGCTTTTGTTCTTTTTTCGGAAGAATTTGTATTTTCGCTTCCGACGTAAAGGTACATAATGCGCCCTACTTAATGAAACCGAGATCTCTCTTGGCATTTTGACTTGGGCTTTGTGGCAGTTTCTCTTCAGGCTGAAAGGATTCGTAGCGCATGTGGGTCGATCCAGATTCCTTCCATTATCTCCCGGTACTTCTCCTCATGATCATTGGTGGAGTGGTTGGCCTCGTGCTTGCCCTCGCGAACAAAGTCATGGGCGGCGCCGGAAAGTATTCGGAAAGCAGCAAGTTTGATGTCTATGAGTGCGGTGTGCCTCCCGTTGGGAACGCCCGTCAGCAGTTTTCGGTTCGTTACTACGTCGTCGGTATCGTTTTTCTCCTTTTCGATGTGGAAGTGGTTTTCATGTATCCATGGGCCGTGGTCTACAAGAAATTCCTGACCCAGGGAACATTCATCCTGTCGCAGATGATTACCTTTTTTATCATTCTGCTCGTTGGATACTTCTACCTGTTAGGCCGTAAGGGCCTCGACTGGGATTGATCGCCTTTCAGGAGAGTGAATCATGTCAAAAGACGGAAATGCAGGCTTTATTCCAACCACCTTGGAATACGCAGTTAAATGGGCTCAAAAGAACTCTTTATGGCCTTTCACATTTGGTACCTCATGCTGTGGTATCGAAATGATGTCGACCCTCTCGGGAACCTACGACCTTGCCCGTTTCGGAGCTGAGGTTGTTCGTTTTTCGCCGAGACAGGCCGACATGTTGATCGTTGCCGGCACCATCACCACTAAAATGGCTCCAGTCCTTCGTCAGGTTTACGACCAGATGCTGGAACCGAAATGGGTCATCGCCATGGGCGCTTGTTCAAGCTCAGGCGGGATCTTTAATACCTATTCCGTACTCCAGGGTATCGATGAAATCATGCCGGTCGACATCTATGTCCCCGGTTGCCCTCCTATTCCCGAGGGTCTGATTCACGCGATTCTGAAGCTTCAGGATGTCGTCCAGTCGGGCAAAGACCGGCCGAAGATGCATCGCCTCACTCGTGAAGAAGCGAACGACGCGATGAGCTTCCGTAAGGGCCGCGAAGATAGCCTCTTTGACGATTCGCAACCGCTTAAGGGTCAGCTGAAATGAGTAAACTCTCTGGGAAGGCTCTGGAAGAACAGGACCGGATTCACGGTATTCTCGTTGAAATGTTTCCAGGCAACCGTGTGGAACGCGATGTCGCTGCTGAATCAGTTCTCTGGGTCACATCAGGCCCGGAGCTTTTGTCGTCTGTCAAAGCTCTGATGAGCGAGACCGGCATTCAGATCGATCGTCTCTCGGATCTCACTGCCTACGAAAACATTGACGGCCGCGATGGACCAAAGCGTTTCATCATGGTTTATCAGCTCTTCACGCATCGTTTTCATTCCCGCGTGCGCGTGAAGTTCGCGGTCGAGGAAAACGAAAAAGTCCCGACTTTGACCAGCATCTGGCGCGCTGCCAACTGGCTTGAACGTGAAGTCTATGACCTCTTCGGCATTCCCTTCGACGATCATCCGGATTTGCGCCGTATTCAAATGGACGAACGCTTTGTCGGTCATCCCTTGCGCAAAGAATACGACATGAAGGATCGCCAGCCGTTCCCTGATAGTTTGCCAGTTCGTATCGCGGCCCGTACGCCCGCTATCTCTGGGCAGGAGTAAACATGATCAAAGATATCCGAACTTCGCTACTTGAAGAGCGCCAGAATCTTGCGGACTTTTATAACCCGCAGGTTTTGATCAATATGGGCCCGTCGCATCCTGCGATGCACGGGACTTTGCGCGTCATGTGCCGAGTCAACGGCGAAGTCGTCGAGGATGCAACCTGTGAGATCGGTTATCTCCACCGTGGTATCGAAAAGCTTGGCGAAGAAAAAACGTATCACCAGTGGATCGTTTATACCGATCGCTTGAACTACTGTTCGGCTTTGACGAACAACATCGGCTACGTAATGGCCGTTGAAGATCTTCTGAAGCTCGAAGTCACCGAGCGTTGCCAGTGGATCCGCGTGATCTGCATGGAACTCGCGCGGATCATCGATCACTTAATCTGTATCGCCATCAATGCTCTCGATATGGGTGCGCTCACTTGCTTTTGGTACCTCTATCACTGGCGTGAAGAGGCTTACACCATGATCGAAGCGATGTGCGGTATGCGCCTCACAACGTCCTACGCCCGTATCGGCGGAATGAGTTATGACCTGCCGGATAACTTTGATTCGATGATGGCCAAATTCCTCAAAGGCCTACCGAAGTCGATCGACGATGTGGAAAAACTTTTGAGTGCCAACCGCATATGGGTCGACCGTACCAAAGACGTCGGTATCCTCACCAAACAAGAATGTCTCGACTTTGGTCTGACCGGTCCCGTGGCACGTGCCTCTGGGCTCGACTTCGACCTTCGCCGCGACCGTCCATACTATACATACGATCAGCTCGACTTTGATGTCGTCTGTGGAGTCGCAGGGGATGTTTACGATCGTTATCTCGTCCGTATGGAAGAGATTCGTCAATCGGCGCGCATTCTCGACCAGTGTGTGAAGAAGATTCCAAAAGGCCCTCTCTGGGTCGACGATCGCCTGGTGAAAATTCCCGCGAAAGCCGACGTCTATAACAACATGGAAACCTTGATTCACCATTTCAAGATTTTCATGGAAGGTATCGATGTTCCGGAAGGCGAATCCTATAACTGCGTCGAATCTCCAAACGGAGAACTCGGCTTTTATATCGTGAGCCGCGGCGGGCCGAAGTCCTGGAGAACCAGGGTCAAACCACCATCGCTGCTGCTCTTCCAGAGTTTCGAGTACACGATGAAGGGTGCGAAGATTCCTGATGCCGTTTCGATTCTCGGCAGTCTCAACATTATCGCTGGCGAACTTGATCGCTGAAAATAGGAGTCCTCTATGATTATCGATCAGGAAATCAGCAAAAAGATGGATGCCCTCCGCGAGCATCTGCCAACGGAACAATCGCTCCTCCTTCC
>SEDW01001109.1 GCA_004193325.1 Pseudomonadota bacterium
CTTCTTCACAAGCCAGGCTGTAGGAGGAAAGATCAGAAGCAGGGCTAAAATATCTGTCACGTAACCGGGGATGATGAAAAGAACCCCGGCAATAAACATTAAAATATTAGGTTTCGGCATGGTTCCAGTTTGCGAAACATTCTTGAATTTGTGAACAAGAGACCGGCTTTGATATTTGATGAGCCAGGCCCCGAAGCTTGCAATAGCGACAAAGGTAAGCGCCACGAGTGCGATTGCCGAGAAAGGATCGGTTCTGTCTGCAATCAAACCGTAAACCTTGGAGGCGGTCTGAAATTCTGCATACATCATTGCGAAGCTAAAAATAACAAACGTCAGAAACATTCATTTCCCCAAAACTATGTCGATAAATCAAATCTCGACGTACAATCCTTGTGCAGTTTGACAGGCAACCGCCCGGCATCTGCTTAGAATAGACGAAAGGACCTAAGACCGACCTAAATGTCTCTTAGAATCGCAGCGAATTCAAACAAAACAAAAGGCATTATTTTCTGGAATGAAAATAATGCCTTCGGCTTATCCAACCCGCCTTCAAGAGGGAAACAAAATGCGGTTCAGAAATCTTTGATGAGATCAGCTGATTGCGCCGCATCATTGATCACGTGAGGAGTGATGACCCAGCTATGTCCCTCGTAGCTAAACATCTGGAGGGAATGAAAAACGGGCCAGCCTGTGCCGTTATCGCGATCATAGTTTTTAGCCTGCGACGGCAGAGTGTTCCAGTTTTTCGAAACAAAGGCTCCCGACGGTGCAGCAAGTAACGCCTTTAATTCGTTTGCGCTCGTTTTGTATTCGAGCATTTCCTTTGCGTTCTGCTTATGCGCTTCTGCCGAATGACAACTCATACAGTCGGTGTTGGTCCTATTGTGAAGCATGGGATTCTGAACAAGAAAAGCATTTCGATAGCGAGTCAACGTATTCTCTCTCGCATTCGTTAGAGTCGGATAGAACGTATCCTTTTGCGCAGCCTCAGGGCTGGGCTTTATCTCTTCCGCACCGTATTCGTTGTGCGACTGAGAATCCTGCCAGGGATCGGCCCCACTACTCCCCCTCTCCTCGGGCCTTTCCAAGCCAAATCTTTGGACGAGTTTAACTTTTTTCCCTGACTCCTGCAGAAGTCCCGGAGGAGTTATACGAATAATCTTGCCGTTGTTGAGACCAACAACGGTCATGGCCCAATGTTTCCACCAGGGGCTATGATCGAGGGTGCCTGTCTCATCGTGGAAAGAAACGGCTTTAAGATTCGCTAGGCGGAGATAGCGATGCATGAGGCCGACAACACCTTTGAAATAAAGGCCATTGGGACCTTCGCG
>SEDW01000184.1 GCA_004193325.1 Pseudomonadota bacterium
CGCTATTTGAGCAAAGAAGGCAGGTACATTCCCATGTCCTGGCATTCGGCGCCCAATGGGGAAGGCCGCATCTATGCGATTGGTCGCGACGTCACCAGCCAATTGAAGATGGAGAACGAGCTGCGTTCGGCTAAAAACCGGGCGGAAGCTGCAACGGCAGCCAAGGCCAGATTTCTGGCAAACATGAGTCATGAGATCAGAACGCCGATGAACGGCATCATCGGGATGTCGACTCTCTTGATTGGAAGTTCTGACGACCCGATTAATATCGAGCGGCTTAATATTATCATGAGCTGCGGGGACACCCTACTCGAACTGATCAACGACATTCTCGATTTCTCCAAGCTCGAAGTCGATAAAATCGAAATCGAAACGCAGCCATTCGGCCTGCACATGGCGGTCCGCGAAGTCATGGATCTCCTTGGACCGAAGTCCTCCCAGAAAAACATTCGTGTGGAATTCGAACCGTCGCCGGAAACGCCGTCCTGGGTGGTGAGCGATAGCGTTCGCTTCAGGCAGATCCTCATGAATCTGCTCAGCAACGCAATCAAGTTTACCGACAAAGGCCGGGTGACGATTCGTTCGTCAGCCAAGCTCAATGACGACAAAACCTGGACGATGAAATTCTCCGTCAAAGACAGTGGCATTGGAATTTCCAAAGGTAATATCGAACGCCTCTTCTCGGCCTTCACGCAAGAGGATGCATCGACCACGAGGCGCTTTGGTGGGTCAGGCCTTGGCCTCGCCATCTCCAAAGGTCTCTGTGAAAAAATGGGCGGAAAGATTTGGGTTGAGAGTGAGGTGGGTAAGGGCTCTGAATTCTTCTTCACGTTTATCGCTCGCGAGACTGCTCCTCAGGAAAACCAGAAAAAGGCCAGTCCCTTCGCTCTATACTCACCCGAGATGTCGAAGAAAATGCCGCTTCGACTCTTGGTTGCCGAAGACAATCGGACGAACCAGATCGTGATCACAGCACTCCTTGGCAAACTCGGCTACTCGACCCGAATCGCTTCGGATGGGCATGAGGCACTCAAAATGCTTGAAGAGCAGGAATTTGATCTCATCTTTATGGATTGTCATATGCCTGTTCTCGATGGCTTCGAGACGAGCCGGGCGATCATCAAAAAGTACGCGGGAGCCCGACGCCCCCAGATCATCGCGTTGACGGCGAGCACGTTGCGTGAGGATATCGATCTTTGTTATGAGTGTGGGATGGACGGCTTTCTGAGTAAGCCGATTACGATGCCCCCTATCTTTAAAGCTCTAAGCGACGTCTACTTCCGCCTCCATCCGGCAGCTCTCCTGCAGGAGAGCAATGAAGTAACGTTCAATGATTCTGCGCCTCCTGCGGTGCTCGACAGTAGCTCTTATTTCTCCTCCCTGCGAGGCCTCGAAGCCGTGGCGATTCAGGTCCTGGAAACCTCGGAGCAGGCCATCCCAGGAATGCTGCATAATGTTAAAAAAGCTGTGATTGAAGGCGATTTTGCTCAGGCCCGATTGTCCGCGCATCGTTTGAAAGGCGTCCTTTCCACGCTCTATGCGGAGTCGGCCCGTCAGCAGACAATGCAGATTGAATCTTTGGCCTTAAAGGCTGGAGGCGCTAACAAATCGGAAATGATTTTAGCCTATGAAAAACTTGCGACCGAGATCGGCGCCGTGATGGTTTCCATTCAGAAAAATTTATCAGAAAAAAAATCGTAATTGGCGAGCGAAACCGGCTCTGCTGTTCTCCGCATCCCATAGTTAGGCGGCAAACTTTTCGAAGTCTGCCGCCTTTCTCTATTCTCTCATTCTTACTCCGGGTCACATTTGAGAAAGGAGTTGAGGTCAAGGAGAGGAGACATAGCGAAGCGCCCTATCCCATCAGCGAGCCTATTAAGTCAAAATTAACGAGTTTTAATACTCGTAAGCCACGGAAAGTTTTAGCAATATGGATCGTTCTGGTCCCTGCCTATGAACCTTTTCAAGAAAACTTTACCCATACCGATAGCTTTCTTAAGATTTACGAGACTTAGCGCTTTATGGGGAACTCCTATGCAACGGATCTCATGTGTTTGGCTGCTCATTGGCCTTATGGTAACGAGCTGCTTTAAAACTCCGATGGCCTCACAAGGCAGCGTCAAGCGCCTGAGTAAGGAAAAAGCTTCGGGAGTTGCAACTGAAGTCTCCTCGACGAAATCGATCACTGCGGTCGACTTTCAATCGAAAGAGAATGTTGTTCTTGCGGTGAACGGCGAGAAGAGCAGCATATCCGGAACAAGCATTTCAATTTCTCCAGGCTCTCTGAGCATTTCGACAAGTATCATCATCGAGCAGGGTGCCGATCTTCAGGACACCTCGATGACGCAAGAAATCTCTTTGTCGAACAACACAGCGATCACCCAAGCTGGTAGCGGTATCATCGTTCGTCCGAGCACTGCCACAGTTCTACAAAAGCCAATCACCCTGAATCTGCCGCTCCCCGTCAACCTTGGACTGCTCCTCGCCGGCGATCACTATGCGGTTTATTATAAATATCTCGATCCCACATCAAATCAACTTCTGACCGGTTATCGCATTGTTGATGGTGTGGATGTAAAGCTCGTTTATGACGAAAACGTCAAAGCGGACATGATTCAGTTTGAAGGCTATTTCGGCGCTTACTGGATCGTAAAATTAAGCCGTGACGTGCCGAAAGAAGAAGTTCCCGCTCCAAAAATTTCGATCGAGCCTATTGCCAACAAAGCCAACGCGCAGGTGTTTGCCGGCAGCGGCGTTATCGTGGCTGAAACTCAGGTCGTGGCGGTTCAGGCCAAGGTCGAAGTCGTTTGGAAAAAGCCAAGTCTGCAATTCATCGCTGGTTCTCGCAAAGCCGTACTCGCTGTCGATATGAGCTTGGTCTCAGGCCTTAAAGCCTGTAAGGCTGACGTTTTCGAAGCGGTGACAAGTCTCTCAGGCCGGACTCTCGATACCGGAAAAGAAACCAATGTAACCTTTCCTTTGAATAATCTCCTGGCGCACAAATTGGTTGCGCGCTTTCGCTGTCTCGATGCAGAATCACGCGTTAGCATTTCGCCTTGGTCAGATTCTTTGGCGGTCGAAGCCTACAAGGCTGTGACGGTCAGCAATGTCCAGACCTCCTTAGTCAACGGCCTTTATGCTGTGAATGCAGCGATTCCTATCACCATCTCGTTCACAGGTCCCGTCACGGTGCAAGGTGTGCCGACACTCACGCTCGAAACAGGATCGATCGATCGTAATGCGCTCTACAAATCAGGCTCAGGCACCGACAAGTTGATCTTTGAATATGTGGTGCAGCAGGGTGACGAGACTCCAGTCCTGAACTATATTTCCACATCGGCTTTGACGGCGCTTTCCGCGTCGATGACAGACGTTATTGGTGTGGCGGTAAACACTCGACTTCCCGAGCTGACCGCCGAAAATTCACTCGCAGGTCAGTCGACACTCGTCGTCGATTCCGTGGCTCCTTTTGCGCCGAGTTCGGTCGGCTTTAGCGGCACAACTTCGTCATCAGCCACCTTTTCCGGATCATGGACTGCCATCAATGATTCAAATTTTAAGCAGTATAACGCCAAGATTTGTACCGCCTCCGATTGCGCGACGGGATGCCAGTCAGCAGTGAGTTCGGTCACCACTTCAGCGAGCTTTACAGCGGCGGGTAGCAACGGACCGTTTTATGCTTGTGTTCAATCCGAAGACTTAGCCGGTAACCTCAGCGCGTTTATGCCTTCAACCAACAGCTTGACCGTAATCACGTCGGGTCCGGTTGTAACAAGCGTCGTGTCGCAAATTCCAAGTGGGATTTTTGGTCTGTCTCAGGTGATAAACGTGGATGTTAATTTTTCGTCTCCAGTTGTTGCCACCGGGACAGGAATTGAACTTTTGCTCGACCTCAACACATCAGGTCGCTCTGCGAGCTATGTCAGCGGATCTGGTACGGCCAGTCTAAGATTTACCTATACGACTCAGGGTGGAGATAACACTTCCGATCTCAATTACAAGTCGGTCACAGCATTATCCTTAGGTTCAGGTGCTATTAAGTCGCCGGCCGGAATTAATGCAGTCTTGACCTTGCCGTTACTCACGTCCTCACAATCACTTTCGGGAACGAGTGCAATCGTAATCGATACAATCGCCCCTTCAGCGCCTTCGCTACTCAGTCCCTCTGCCCCTTATCTCACCTCGGCTCTAACGACCGTGAGCGGGACGAGTGAAGCTAATGCTAACATCACCGTGAAATCAGCCGGCAGTGTCGTAGGCAGTGGTACCGCAATCGGCACTAACTGGTCGGTAAATCTCTACGCACCGCTCGGGAATGGTGACCACAATCTCGTCGCGTTTGCGACAGATGCGGCAGGCAACGTCAGTGCTAACAGTACGATTTTCAATACAACGGTTCGGACGACGGGACCAAATGTTCCGTATGTTTCTACTATAATGAGTCCGACCCTGAATACGACTCCTAATATTTCGGGTACTTCTGAACCCAATTTAACTATTAAAGTCTTCGCCAATGGCACACAGATAGGCATAACGACTGCAAGCGGCAGTGGCCTTTGGTCCCTGAATTCTGCGGCTCTTACCGACGGTACCTATTCGATTACGAGTAAGGCGATTGACCCGGGCTCACGTGAAAGTGCTTTGTCTCCGGCAGTCGGTGTTACCGTCGACACTTTTAACCCGACTCTTCCTTCAGCGGTAACATTTCCTATCGGTTCGATCAGTAATAATACTTCTGTACAAGTCGTATGGACGAACAGTACCGATGCAAACTTCAAGCAGCATAATCTCAAACTTTGCACGAGCAGTAACTGTGCAACAGGTTGTACAGCAGTCTCTGTTTCCTCAGTATCTCCCGCAAGTCTTTTAGGAACAGATGCCAGCAGTTACTACGCTTGCGTGCAGGGCGAAGATTATCTTGCTCACACCTCAGCCTGGGTTGCCTCGGCAAGTGCGGTGCAGATTGATTCCACGAATGCAACCGTCACTGACGTGACATCGACATTGGCGAATGGTTACTACTCTCAGGGTTGGGTTGTCCCTATCGTCGTAACCTTTTCGAAGCCTATTACGATCACAAGCCCGTCTTCCCTCACTCTTCGCCTCGAATCTGGGACCACGGACCGAGAGGCGACCTATGTATCCTCGACTTCCAATACAGTCAGTTTCAGCTATACCGTGCAGTCCGGAGACAGTTCTCCCGATTTGAATTATCAAAGTACTGCCGCTTTAACTTTGAACGGCGCGACGATCAAAGACAATGCGAGCAACGATGCGGTTTTAACTTTGCCCGCCCTCGGCAGCGGTAATTCTATCGGCGGACAAAAAGCGATTGTCATCGATACGACGGCTCCAACAGCTCCTGCCTCAGTAGGTTTCAGTTCAACAGTTTCCAATGTCTTAGCGGTTCCGATTGCTTTTACCAACGGTAGCGATGCGAATTTTAATACTCACAACGTAAAGCTATGCTCGATGAATGACTGTACAACTGGCTGTCTTGCTGCTCAGACATCTTTATCGAGCCCGGCCACACTCACAGGCGTGAACGGTTCGACTTTCTACGGTTGTGTGCAGGCGATGGACAGAGCCACCCTGATTTCGGCCTGGATTCCATCGATTGGAACCATGAAATTCGATACCACCGCTCCCACCGCGGGAGATGTGAACTCGACAACTGCCAACGGTTTTTATAAGGCGGGAACAACCATTCCGCTCACTGTGACCTTTAGCGAGCCGGTTTTTGTCATAGGCGGTGGCGACATCAGGCTTTTGCTTGAGACGGGCGCTACGGATCGGTACGCCCTTTACATGTCCGGATCCGGTACCAACTCATTGATCTTCAGTTACATAGTAACCGCGCCTGACACATCAGCCGATCTTGATTATCAGAGTTCTAATGCTTTGACGGTCGGAACTGGCTCGATCAAAGATGCTGCAGGTAACAACGCGGTTCTCACACTTCAGGCACCAAGTTCTGTGGGCTCCCTGGGCTTAAATAAAAGCCTTGTAATCGATACCACTGCTCCCGTAGCTCCCAACATCGTCAGCCCGAGCAATGGATCCTACGTGATGAACAACCTCACGACGGTTTCGGGGATCTCGGAATCAGGCGCCTTCATTACCGTTAAAAATGCATCTGCAACTATCGGCACCGTCACTGCTTCTGGAACCAGCTGGGCGCTGACGCTAGGAACGGCACTCAGCGACGGATCTTATACTCTCACTGCCATCGCCACGGATGCAGCCGGGAATAGCAGCTTGAGTTCGACGATGAATGCCGTTACCGTCGACACCACAGCTCCTATAGCGTGTACCGTCAACGCCGGACCTTCCACGACGAGTAACCCAACACCAATGATCAGCGGTACCTGTGAACCTAACATGA
>SEDW01001110.1 GCA_004193325.1 Pseudomonadota bacterium
CGGTTGCGAGCTCGGAAGTGCCTCGCGGTCAAAAGCTTTTAAGCGATGAAGCGAATCGTTCTCTCTATCTCCTCATCGAAAAGATCTATCGTCACTACGAAAGCATTCGCAATCCAGCTGACAAAAGAAGCTTTGTACTCGACCTCGAATGGAAGCTCGTTAACGAAGCCGGCAAAGAATCGATCGTGATCAAGCAGGTTCGTCCCGTTCCAAGCCCTAACCAAAGCACGCAAGGCCTCGGGTACGGAACAATGGTAGTCGGTGAGAAAAAAGCTCTCCTCTGCCCGATGGTTCAGGAAAATTCCGACGCATTAGCCAAAATCAAACTCTCTTTCCCGATGCAAATTGCGGTCGACCTGCACGAAATCAAAAACGATGATTCAACTGCTATGAAGAACCCCATTCTGTCGCTCTCTGCCGAAGGCAAGGCCCTCAGCCTGACAACGGAATCCACTCTCTCCAAGGAAGAGTGGACAGACGAATGGGGCAGTTCGAATCAGGTTCGTTATGTAACTCTCAATTCGTCGATCACCAAAGGCGATGAAAACTATTCGATCTCCTGGAAGGTTCGCCAGTCGCGCACGACTGCCGAGAAGAACCGTTTGCTCGATCCAGTACAAAGTCTTTGGACTCTCGATTTTGTCTTGAGTCAGGGCGAATCTACTCAGGCCTACGTGCTCGTGGTTGACCACGACTCCTGCGATTCAGACCGCTTCCAGGGGCTGACTCCTGGCGCCTATAACGCTAGCCTTTCCTACTCCCAAGGCCGTAAACCACCAGTCGACTTTCTTGTCGAGTTCGGATCTGTCTCGGACAAGCCTCTCGATATCAGCGTCAGTGCGCAGACGAGCTTCCAGGGCTTTGACAAAACCCGTTTTCTGAGCATCGACAAGGTGGCGATCGCAGGTCTCATCAGCCGTCCCCTTGTTTTGGGCAAAGGCGCAGCCGTTTACGCTCCCGCTCACCACAACTTTCAATGGTCCTATGCTTTCGATGCGAGCCGTGCCGAAGGTCTGAGCAACAGCGAACGAGCGGAACTCACGGCGAAAGGTATTCATTACATTCTGCTCGACAATCCTGGTGAGCAGTACATCGAGCCCTCGTTCCCTATCTTCGAAGAAGGTAAGACAGTCAATGAGTTCGAAACTCCAACTCCGGTCGATGTTGAACCCATCGAGGAGCCAATCCAGACCTTCAAGGTTTATGGAATCGATGCTGCCGGAAACCGAACTGAGATCGGTGAAGTGAAGCAGCTATCCAGCACAAATGCTTTTCCTATTCGTTAATCTCGATGATCTGAACTGAAAACGGAGGCTAGTCCTCCGTT
>SEDW01001111.1 GCA_004193325.1 Pseudomonadota bacterium
TCGTCACTCACGATGAGCACGCCGACTGTCGATTGGTTTCTTAACCAGCTGCCACTCGTATTACACTCCCCTTTCAAACCGGCGACCGCTTGCTGAATACCGCGTTCGTTACCACTGCCCTTGATGCCAGGCTGGACAGCCGAAGCGAAGGAGGCCATCGCATTCTGGTCGGTCTTACTGATGAGATTGCGCAGGCAACCATCTTTGGGATCGGTCGTGACGACGCCAATGCGCCAGTCGCTGTTTTGTACGAAGCTAAGCAGCGGGGAAAGTTTGTCGGAAAGGTTTACCTGTTCTTCGGCCATCGATCCGGAGTTATCGATCACGAGCAGGAGATCGAGTGCGCCCGATGCCGAAGAATTTTGCTGAAAGCTTTCCGAGACAGAACGGAGATCACTGCTTTGAGCAAAAAGATCGGTGATTGTCGGACGATCGAGCTGAGTGAAAGCGGTTTCACTTGCTGAGGTATTGTTATCCATAATGAGAGATTGGGTGACTTCATTGGAACTCGAGGAATAACTCAAACTGCCTGTGAGATAAGCTGAGGAATTAAAAAGCCAGCGGGTGACGCCCACTCCATCCTGTGGAGTTTCCCCTTTATCTTCTGCTGTCAGGTCATCAACGGGTGTCGAAGGAGGAGAGCTCGGACCATTGGCCGAAGGATCGTTGCTGGATTCTTCGTCAGTTCCACCGGCTACAGCGTCTTCCGCCGGAGCCTGAGGGCTCACCACTTTAGTAAGCACACCCGCCTGACTGAATGTCGGTGTTTCGTTACAGGCACTTAGACTGACAGTTAAAATGGACCCCACAGCAAGAAACTGAACGCGTCTATAGCGCATGAATCGCATGATAAGCTCCTCTAAAACTGAATTTTTTTCTGCGTTTTGCAGATAATGTGATCCAGCAAATGCTAGAGGGCGCTAAGCTTATGATTCAAATCCAAAAAGATGCTGTCTTTAATATCAGCATTTGGACGGAGGAGTATGATTTTGAGGATTTGCGGGGGAGCGGGACGCGGGACCTGAGGTCCCGATCATCTTCTATCGTTAGAGACTGCGGCGCTGTACGGAGAGCTGGATGAGATCGGCAATATAATTCACTGCGCGTTCGTTCATCGTATGCCATGGGATTACGATGTCAGCCGATATCTTGGTCGGCTCGATGTGTTTTCTATGCATCGCCTTTACCGAGCCAAGGTATTGACTCGCGCAGCTTTCAAAACTTCGGCCGCGCTCAGCAGTATCGCGACGAATGCGGCGAACGACACGGATATCATCTTCGACATCGATAAAGATCTTAAGATCAAAAAGCTGCAAAAGCTCGGGATAACAGAGTGAAAAAATACCGTCCATGATAATGACCGGACTGGGCTCGAGGGCGACCGTCGACTCGGTACGCGTATGACTCGCAAAATCATAGGAAGGCCGATCCACACTTTGACCGCTGTGGAGCAGACTGATTTGTTTATAGAGAAGGGATTTTTCAATCGACTCGGGATCGTCGAAATTACAGGCGGCACGTTCTTCATGAGAAAGATGACCAAGGTCTTTGTAGTAGTGATCGATGTTGACGACCAAAGGACGTTCTTTTTCCAATCGCGCCTGGAGCTTACTCACAAAAGTAGTCTTGCCTGAACCAGAGCCACCGGACACAGCGACCATAAAGGGTGCGAGCATGAATAATCCTTGCATTTTAGGGGGTTGTCCTGAGGCGGACAAGCGCGAAGAAACGAGTATCTGGGCCCAAACATTAAACTTATCAGCCAAAAATGACAAGGCATCTCTTGGATTTTTTTCGAAGAATTGCCTCGTCTATACTACCATTTCGTTCGTCTCTTTTGACGAGGTAATAGAAAAGGCCTCCCGCGATCGGAAGGCCTCGGACGTATTACTGAACCGAGAAAACCCTTCGCACGAGGCGAAGACTTGAGACCCGAAAGCGATCGATGTACGCGTAGGCGGCCGGAATAACTAGCAGAGTCAGAGCTGTGGAGGATACGAGTCCGCCGATGATCGCGATGCCCATGGATGTTCGTTGGGCGGACGCTTCGTTGAGACCGATGGCGATAGGCAGCATTCCAGCGAT
>SEDW01001112.1 GCA_004193325.1 Pseudomonadota bacterium
CCCAATTTTTGTGCCGATTTCGCTTCATCCAGAACAGCAGCCATTCCGAAGAATTCGTGAGACACGCCTTCGTAGTTTTTATAATTCACTTTTACGCCTTGAGCGCCCATCTTTTCCGAGAGGCCTTTGCCTTCCGAACGCAATGGATCGATTTGCGCTGTGATGATGGTTGCAGGATTCAGTCCTTTAAAGTTGGCTTCCATGAGATTGATGCGACTGTCTTTCGCATCAGCGGGAGTCCTGGTGTAGTTCTTCACAAACCAGGCCATCATTGGCTTGTTCAAAGGCTTCGCGTCCGCGTTGTCTTTGTAGGATTGGGTATTCATATCGTTGCCGGCAACCGGGTAAACGAGCAGCTCATGAACAGGCAACTGCACTTTCATATCACGCGCTTTGATCGCGGTGTTAAGCGCGAGGTTAGCACCTGCACTCTCGCCGGCAACAGCTACACGGCTTGCATCAGCACCGAGACTGGTGGCATTTTTAAGCCCCCATTGATAGGCGGCGAAGGCATCGTCATGCGCAGCAGGAAATTTATTCTCAGGAGCCTTGCGATATTCGACGGAGAGAACAACTGCTTCCGTTTGCTCACTCAAAGCGCGAGCTGAGGCATCATAAGTGTCATTCGTCGCAATGACGAATCCGCCGCCATGGTAGTAGACGATGAGAGGGAGATTGGCTTTACGCATCGCGGGTTTGTAAACGCGTGCCGCGATCTTACCCGCAGCGCCATCGATCATAATATCTTCGGCTACGACTTTGCTTTTGTCGACTTTGATGTTTTTTGCCGCCATCATTGTCGCGACCGCATCAGCTGGACTTGGCTGAAGGCGAGCTTCTTTCGCATCGAGAGTTTCGATGGGTTTACCGCCCTTGGCTTTCATCGCATCGTAAACTTCCTGCATTTGCTTATTGGGCTTGTCCGCTGCGAATGCGGGAAGAGCCATGCTGAGGGATGCAATCGCGAGACCTTGAACTACATGTTTGGATAGAACGTTCATGAAAACCTCTGATCAATGAAATGATTTAGTGAGAAGTCAAACCAAGGCGGCCCAGCAGACTTTTTTCTTCGTGTTTCCCTTGGATCGTTGCCATATCGAGTACGTAGCGATAATCAATCTTGCCCGCATCGATTTCATCGAAGGCCTCGTTGATCTGATCGACGGAAATGAGTTTGGTGTTGGGTAGAATGTTATGTTTGCTGCAGAAATCGAGCACTTCCTGAGTCTCCGCAATACCGCCGATCAATGACGTGGACAGAGTTTTGCGCCCCATCAGCATCGGACTCATCTCAAGGGGTTTGGCCAGAGGTGTCAGGCAACCCAC
>SEDW01001113.1 GCA_004193325.1 Pseudomonadota bacterium
AAGGCCAAGTAATTAGCAGCGGCAGCTTTCGATTTTGTCGATCAGTTCGACAAAATCGATGGGTTTTTTGCAAAGATGATCGAAGCCGTAACCCTTGTAATCAAAGCTATCGACCACGCAGGCGGTGACTGCGATTACCGGCAGGTCTTTGAACTCACTTTTGATGATGCGGGTCGCCTCAATCCCATTCATGATAGGCATATTGATGTCCATCAGAACGGCAAAGGGTAATCCATCCTTGGCCAGATTCCGAATCTTGGTTACAGCATCCTGTCCATCCGAAGCATTGATGGTCGCATAGCCCTCGCGTCGAAGACGTCTGGAGAGAATGGTGACATTCATTTCCTCGTCGTCAGCAATGAGAAGGGTGATCTGTGGCACTGATGTTATACTGTTTTTCAGTTCGGCCATGCGCATGTTAATCAAGTCTCCAAAGAGCTCGAAGCTTCCTATACTTGTAAATTGCCTCACCCTATTCTTTCTTATCCACAAAGACGAGCAAGAGTTGTTTTGGGCGAAATTTCCTAAGCCATTAATATTCCATAAAAATTTAATATCTTCTTAAATGGAAAGAGCCTCTTCCCTGAGGAAAAGGCTCTGATGTCTTAACGTTTCTAATCAGGGGCTGAGCGGTTTCTTGAGGGGTTCGCCATCTTCACCGTCCCCACTCTCGAGAGCGAGTTCGCCGGAGAGTAGACGCCTTGCGATATCTCGCTGCTCATTGAGAATGTCGACAAGATGCGATTCAAGCGTGAGCGGGTTGGCAAGGACTACCCGAAAAACGTTGATCAACTGACCGTTATAAATCGACGGCTCAAGAGCGGTTCGCGAGACAAAGCTCGCGCCTTTATCCCTTTGTTCTTTTTGAATCGTGATCGTCAGACGGTTGATGTGATTATTGATGTTCTGTAGCTCTTCCCGAGCGCAACTGTGCATGTATTTGCGAACATCCGGCGGTACGAAGCGATAGGTGAGGAGATTGAGTTCAGGCTCGCTGATCAATTCAAAGTCCTCAGTCGCCTTAATCATATCCGCGAAACGCCGGGCCTTCTCGATACCCATATCGATGAGCATCTCATAGCCGCTGCGGCCGATGATACGAAGACCGGAATGTACAAGCATCGCCATACCCGGACGCGAGCCCTCAAGGGTCATGCGGCCAAGGTCTCGGGAGCCTTTACGAATAATATATTCCGCATAGTGGGCAACGAGAGAGAGGGACTTGTGATCTTTAAAGATCGCCATGCCCGCACCCATAGGCACATAAAGCTGCTTATGCGCATCGAAGGTCACAGAGTCTGCGCGTTCGATGCCTTTAAGGAGCTT
>SEDW01001114.1 GCA_004193325.1 Pseudomonadota bacterium
CCTGTCACCACGCGGCGAAGGGAGACGAGCTGAATCTTGTTCGCAATACAGTAGGCGCTGACGCCGTTTAGCATCGATGGCGATAGGGTGGTGCAGGTTAGCTTCTCATGAAGGATCTGGCTCACCATTGCCGCTGAATCGCGATCGGATGGGGCAGCAAGACTGATTGCTGGAAGGATCGTCGTTACACCACTCGCGAGGTTATTCAGCGAAAAGATTGGGAAGGCCGGCATGTCCTTGTCGGTTGGGCCGTAGGGCACGACCTGCGAGAGGGATTCATGCTGGGCGCAGAGGAAACGGTGAGTACGGTTTGCACCTTTGGGTGTTCCTGAACTGCCCGTGGTGAATGTGATCAAGGCGGTATTCTCGGACTCGACGGGAACGACTTCGGTACTGCCCGGCACTTCCAAAAGTTTTTCGAGTTGCGCGGCGTAGCTGCCGTCATTGCCAGGACCGGCAATGATCCAGAGGGGCATGGTACTAAACTCAGGCACTTCGCGAATGAGATCGAAAGCCGCTTTGTGACTGATCATCGCTTTGGGTTGAGCGCAGGAAGCACTGGCTCCCAAATGGCTACTGCGGGCCCACGAGTCGAGAAAGACAGCGATCGCGCCAAGTCTTTGGACAGCGAACATCGCAGTGTACATCAGGGTATTCATCGGAAGGAAGATGATCACGCGATCCCCCTTCTCAATGCCGAGATTTCGGAGGCCTTGAGCCACAGTATTGATCATCTTACCGAACTGCGCGTACGTGATTTCATTGTGCGGGAGAGGACTGTTGTGTGAGCCATCCCACTTCTGAATATCAGGCGTATTCACCCAACGAAGAGCAACCCGATCCGGGAAATTTACAAGATGTGATTCGAGATAGCTCAAAACGTTGTTCTGAGGCGTCGAACCAGGCTGATAGCCGATGCGGACTTTTTTGCTGGAGTCGGTCTTCGCTGGAGCGACTTTCGCTGCAGCTACTGCATGATCAGCTGAGAATTCTCCACGAATCGTTTCCAAAACCTTTTGATCGATACTCCATGGCAGGGAGTGACCCAGCTCAGGAAGGGTGACGATTTCGTCGGGACGAACGCCCACTTCGCGCATGATCTTTTCTTGAACTTCCCAGGGAACAGCCACATCTTTGCCGCCACGAAGGACGATCAGACGATCGATCGTTCCGGAGAGATCACCACTCAAAGGATTATTTTGCTGAAAGGTCTTGAAGGCAGAAGCCTTCGCCCAGATCTCGCCTTTGCCGAGGTATTGCATCATGCGGGTCTTTTCCGCAGGAGCGGCTTCGACTGGTGCAAAGGTTTTGGCGATAAAGTCTGC
>SEDW01001115.1 GCA_004193325.1 Pseudomonadota bacterium
CTGCAATTGCATCACGAATCGATTCGATCCAGACGTGCATGAGATCAACTCCCGAATTTTGAAAAGCATCGGGATATTTTTGAATCGTTTCATTCTGATTTTTGAGAATGACGAGATCCTGATCGATTACGGCCTGACCCAGCTTCTTCACAAACATGCGAGCGAAGGGCGTAAAAATACCGAAACTATAGGTCAAATCTGTGTAGACCAAGGTTTCCGTTTCTGTCACTGGCACCGACTGCGAGGTGATATAAAAGTGTTTGCTCGACGAGAAATGATATTCCACACTTGTGACATTCGGCTGATGAAAGCTATCGATGTGCCCGTAGGTCTCATTCTTCGGATTCAGGAACCAGGAGAAAAGGCCAAGTTTGTGCTTTTCGTCTTTGTAGACGACCCGGACGGATCCATCTTTACGTTCCATTTCGAGGGTCACCATATGGCCCTCAGGATCTCGAAAGATTTTGGGATGCACGAAGGTGGTATGGGGAACGTCGACAAAATTCTCAACGCAGTTTGTCACATTATTTTGAAAGCGATTGACGAGACGGACTGTGGCCCAGCCTTTATCCCCGTAATGAGGACTACGGAAAGGTTCGGCGATTGCCGGCTCCTCCGAAAGGCAAACAAAGACCAGTCCATCGACTTCTCTGACGTGAAACTTCGGTGCCTTGCGACAAGGGCCTTTGGGGGCTGCATCGCCTTCAGAAGGGATCTGCACCACTTGTCCGGCCTTATCATAGAGCCAGCCGTGATACATGCAGCGCAGCTGACCGTTTTCGATGCGGCCTTCACTCAGACGAACCGAACGATGGAGACAGCGATCCCGGAGCGCAGTTATTTGATTGTCTTCATTTCGAAAGAGAACAAGCCATTCATCGAGTAGCATGGCCCGATAGGGTTTGTCTTTGATGTCCTGGCTTTGGGCAACGACGTACCAGTAATTCTTAAAGCTCATGGTTTCACCCTTCCAGACACGCTTTGATGGAAAGGTTGGAATCAACCTTAACCTGACAGGCAAGTCGAGCCGTTGGCTCATCCGGTGCGAAGAGTTCCAGGACTTCCTTTTCGTCGTCTGTAGGCGGGGAAACGCTGCCCTCAACTAGGCAAACGCAAGTCGCGCAGATGCCGGTGCGGCAACCGAAGAGAATAGGGGAATTCTGAACGTCCAATTTTCGGCTCAGGGAAAAGCCCCCCGGAACCACGAGTTCCGGAAAGTTTGTGCCTGGAAATTGAACCTTGAACTCAGAACCCATTCGCAAATCTCCGGAAAGCCTTCTCGTTGGCTTTGAGTTGATCGGCCAGAGTGTTTTTGCCCATATAGG
>SEDW01001116.1 GCA_004193325.1 Pseudomonadota bacterium
GTATTAAAACTGACGGAATCTTCTGCCAAGAGACTTTTACCACCCTCTTTCGAACTTGGGTCGGCCATCGTTCCTTGAATGACGAAGTACTTGTACTTGGGAGAGATGCTGTGGCTCTTGACCCAGGCAAGGCCTTCTTTTTGCGTGAGGGTGTTGATGCCTTCACGTGCTTCTTTAATGATGTATTTAAATTTCTCAACGTTGTTGGAATACTCCGAACCCTGATTAATTTTAAATTTGTCAAAGGCAAAGGTCTTCAGAAGGGTTCCGAAAGCACCAAGATTAGGACCATCGGTTTGAATCGACTCGACTTCAAGACCTTCATGAGGAGGTATGCTCCCGCCTATTTTCAGAAGGTCAGCTGCGGCAGTGGCCCAGGCCGATGAGTTGGTGGCCACGGCTTTGATCTTGTCGCCGAGGGATGCATCCGGAGCGAGGACCACGAGTTTTTTAGCGAGTGCTTCAAGACGCTCGATGGCTTCACAGCTCACCTCGCCAGGGGTGATAGTCGCATCTGCTATTGCAGACCCATAAAGGGTTCCGCCAAGAGAAACGATACCTTTCAACTTTGCCAGCCAGGGATTGTCCGTTGGCTTGTTTTCAGCGCGGTTCACGAAGTCGAGAGCGACGTTTAATCCGCGCGAGTAGCCCAGGATATAGAGATTTTCTTGCGGCCCGAGGATCTCCCAGACCTTGTTCATCCTTCGGAGGTAGAGTTGGCTCGAATCTTCGAGAGTGCCCAAGGTTTCGAGAGAGCCAATCAAAGGCTTCATATAGATAAGCTTGATAACGGCTTTGCCATCGGCGTTATCCAGGCTAGCGGCCTCGGTGATTTCAGTCATTTTCTTTTCAGAAGTGGTCATCGTCTCAAGGTCAAAGACCGGATCAGTGAGAGCTTTCTCGTCTGCGGCTTTAGCCCATTCCTTAGCGAAGGCGGAATCTTTTTTGGTCAGAACTTCGTTGAAAGGAAAGTGAGTGATGAACTCACCAAATATACCTGGGATAATAACAATGGTAATAGGCTTGGCATCCAGCGCCTTATCGAGATCACGGGCTTCCGCTACTGGAGTCTTGCCGGCCTCATAGAGATCAACGGGCTTGATCTTGCTCCATGCGTCCGAACGCAACTTGAGCGAAGCCACGCCATCGCTTGACGCTTTATCCGCCTTGAAGAATTCCTCATGAGGCTGAAAGATCAGCTTTTGAATATCGGCATTAGTAAAATCGGCTTTTGCGTAGCTGTAAAAAATGCTGCGAAAGAGTTTCGCATCCTTGCCGTCATCTGCAGCATGTAGGGCCGAACCTGTGAAGATGAGGAATGCTG
>SEDW01001117.1 GCA_004193325.1 Pseudomonadota bacterium
AAAGGTTTAGCACTCGTCAGTTATCATTCGAGTATGATCGATCATGGCAAGGGCGCTCTCACATCCATCAGTGGCAAAAGACGTGATGTCAGCGCTGTGACTGTAAGCGTCAATGAAAGTACTGCACAAAGAATCAGGGACATGATCCATGCCTTTCAGCTGCAGATTCTCGACGAGGCAGAAAGGTCTCAAGACGGCGATCAAGTGTATCAAGTGAACATTCAGCTCTTCCCATTCACGGAGTAGTCGCCCTATGTTTAAGCTTTCACCGAAAAGTTTTGGCTTTATCCTGAGTCTGTCGCTCCTCGATGGCTGTGGCGGCACATTGGGCGGAAATCCGGAGGTTGACGGAACGGATCCCTCCCTTCAAAAAGGCTTAAGTTTTGCGATCATGGATGCACCTGTAGCCGATGCGAAGAACGTATTCCTAACGGTTGAATCTTTGGCTCTGTTGAAAAGCGACGGGGGCTGGTTGACGATTCCTCTCGAGACTAAGACTGAAATCGATCTTCTTCACTATCAAAATGGTTTAACGGCTCCACTCGCGTCTATTGCGCAGATTGCTCCGGGGACTTATGCTCAAACTCGTCTCGTCTTATCGGACTCCTCCCCAGCGCGTCTCGTCGATCTGAGCGGCGTTGAACACGTCTTGAAGGTGCCTAGCGGCAGCGAGAGTGGTTTAAAAATCAATTCACCCATCACAATAGAAGCTGGCCTGGCGAAGGCTATGGTCATCGACTTTGACCTTCGGAAATCAATTAAATTAACTGGCAATTGGAATAATCCCAACGCCAAGTACATCTTAAAACCCGTCCTTCGAATGGTGGATAGGCAAGAGGCGGGGAGTATCCAGGGGCCGATGGCCGAGGGGGATGTAGTTTGTCTCTACGCCGCCGGTGCTGTCAAAGATAGCTCGGACGATTGCGAGAATTCGGTAGCTTCGGGGTCTATCAGCAACTCGAACGTCCATATCAGCTTTCTAGCCATTGGCGTCTATGACTTGCGAATATTTAAAGATGGCCAGGTGCTGAAAGATATCACTGGGATCAAAATCGAGGCGAACACCGTTACAAAGACGAATGATCTTTAAAGAGCTGGCCTGCAGCGAGAGTCTTTGAGCTTGGCAGAGCAGCGCGGGACGTCCTATCATCCAGAAGTTGATCTCTGGAGGTGAGCCCATGACTGTTTGGTACAAGTTTGTCAAAAACCCCGATGTCCTCCGCTCCGCAATGAATCTCTGGCCACCTTTCGTCGGAGCCGGCATAGTCGTCGACGATATTTCACCGGATTTCCGCCACATCCGCATCCTCCTCAAAGACCGGA
>SEDW01001118.1 GCA_004193325.1 Pseudomonadota bacterium
AGGACAAATGTCGTGAGCGGCTTTGACGATAGCTTCGGCATCGGCTTTAGCAAATCCGGGAAGCGTCACGTGCATCTCAACCTGAAGGCCGAAACCTTTGCCTTCTGGGCCGATGTGAACTTTGGAGTCCACGCTAAGGTCATCTGGGAGTTTGACCTTGGACTGGCCTGCAGCGAACTTGAGAGCGCCGATGAAACAAGCGGCATAACCAGCTGCAAAAAGCTGCTCTGGATTGGTGCCTGGACCATCGTTGCCGCCAAGTCCCTTGGGAGTCGATAGGGTAACCTTGAGGCGTCCATCATTTGTCTCCGATTTGCCTTCGCGGCCACCAGTGGTTTTTGCTGAAGCCGTATAAATCACTTTCGCTAACTTAGCCATATTACTACTCCTCTATAAAGATCCAAAGCAAGTACCTTGCATACAAGATATTAAAGCAGAATCGACTCTCCTTGTAAATACCTTGTTTGCAAGATAATCTGACTCGGGAGGGTCTAGAGATGTCGAATTTTGATCAACTGAAGCTAGAGAATCAGCTTTGTCACGCGATTTACAGTACTTCCAATGCACTGGCTCGCTTTTATAAGCCTGTTCTGGACGAACTTGGTCTGACCTATCCCCAATATCTGATCATGCTCGCCCTTTGGGAGCGAGATGGGATCAACATCCTGAGTATCTCGAAGGTCACTTATTTCGATTCCGGGACCTTGACTCCACTTCTGCAAAAACTGAAGCAGAAGGGCCTCATTGATATAAAAGCTGACAAGGCCGATGGCCGAAGCAAAATTGTTCACTTGAGCGCCAAGGGGCAGACCCTTAAAAACAAGGCTGCTTCCGTTCCGGAAAAGCTAATCTGCATCATGCCTTTTGATGGCAAGGAGGCGGAACGTCTTCGCTCGTTAGCGGGTATACTTCATCAGGCAATTCTCGCAGCGGAAGCAAAGCCTGCAAAATAATGTGTTTCAACCCCTCATTCAATTGATTGCTCTGGAGAATATCCATGTGGTTACAAAGTCTCGCCCTCGCGGCCTCACTCACTGCCGCTTCAGGTCCTCAAGCGAAAGATCTCGAGCTGGCTCTGCAACAGCTTTCACTAGAATCCAAGAGCCGTGTCGGAATCTGTATCAAGCGTATGGATGCCGAAGCCGTCTGTGCAAATCGTGACGATAAGTTTCCTCTCCAGAGCGTGATGAAAATGGTCGTTGGTGCTGCCGTTCTCGATCTCGTCGACCAGAAAAAGTACAAGCTGAGTAGTCGGATTGAGGTGACTCCAGCTGATGCGAGTCCGGGCCCTCAGGAATTTGCTGATCTCGTCGTCAAGAAGG
>SEDW01001119.1 GCA_004193325.1 Pseudomonadota bacterium
AATCTTCTCACAGCCGACTATACAATTGCTGGCGCTGATCTCGAGTGGCTCTATAGCGCCGAACCCGCTTCCGGAAAAATCACCTTCAAAGAAGACCAACGGCGCGGCCTCCTCGGTCAAGGCGCATTCCTTGCTTCGCATGCAACCGAAGTGGGATCGAGTCCGGTCACGCGCGGCGCATATGTCTTGAAGAAAATGCTTTGTACCGATTTCGTCGGTGCTCCCCCGAGTTCGCCGATTGCCGGCGCAGCCGCCAATGCCAGTGGCCGTGAGCTTCGGCAAAAGAGTGCTTCCTGCAGCGGCTGTCACAGCATCATCGATCCGGTTGGATTCAGTTATGAGAACTTTGATCAGGTTGGACGCTTCCGTGAAAAAGACGAGACAGGCGCCGTAATCAATGCAGCAAACACGCTGGCGATCGATGGCGCGGACGTAAGCTACGACGGTCCCGCCGGACTTTCGGCAGCGATCGCCGCTTCCAGTCAGGGCCTCGAATGTTTTTCTCGTCAGATCTTCCGCTATGGTATGGGCCGAATGGAAAGAGCGAAGATGTCGATCGTTGGAGCTACGGCGCCTAAGTTTGTAGCGACCAAAGAGAGTAACCTCGATGCCTGTTACATCAGTTCGGTGACCGCAGCTATGAGAGAAGCAAATGGTAATCTAAAGGCCGGAATCCTGGCTCTCGTGAGCAGCCCGGCTTTCCTCTTGAGGTCTGAGGTTAAGAACCCAGTGCCGTAATTCCTAAATGAATGTGCATTATTTTTGTTTTTACCAAGAAGTGCTGCCCTCTAAAAATCGTCTTTAAAACGGAACGATTTGACAAAAAAGCTGCAAGCTTAACCCATTCAGTTTAACATAATGATATAGTTCAATTTACTGGTCCATCTCCTCTAGGGGGATGGATTTCAGCATATCAGTACTCGTTCAGAGAGGAAGGCTAACGCTATGGCAGACATCAAGACCCTGGCCGATGAGTTCGGAATCAAACTCGAAGCTCAACTCGATCAAAACCGAGTGCTCTTTCTCCTCGAGGATCAGCAGGATCTTCGTCTGATCGTGGCTCACCATTTGGGTAAGCTCGGCTTTCCTCAGTTGAAGCAGTTCACCAATGGTCACGAAGCGCTCCAGTTTATGAAAGAACATCCGGAAGTAAAGCCCGTCGTCACCATCTGCGACCTCGAAATGCCTTTGATGGGCGGTTACGATTATTTTACTGAACTCCGTGAGAATCCACTCTTCTCCCGAGGACCCTTTGCAATCACACTGCCGCAGCCCGATAAAGCACAGATTATGCTTGCGAGCGAAAACGGTGTGGATGG
>SEDW01001120.1 GCA_004193325.1 Pseudomonadota bacterium
AAACCTTTGGTCTGGTTCGATGATGAGGCTCCCAGAGCTTTCATGGCCATACAAAGGAATTCCACACTCGGCTTTTGGCCAAGCTTACTCATCACGATGTCTTCGCTACCCGCTACGGGATAAAGGGCAAGGGTCTGCAGCCAGATCTTCTTCAGAAAAGGATCGTCGGAATGATCGAGCAGAAAAGGAAAAGCCATAGGTGAATTCTTGGCAAAACAGCAGCAGAGATGAAGGGCCATCCCAGTCTGCTGATTGTGCGGAATTTTAAGGAACCATAGGAGCCAGAGAAGGCTGTCCTTAGTCTTCAGTAGGATGAGATACTCCATCGCGGCCCAACGGAAAGTCTGGTTGGGATGACTGAGAAGAGTGCCCCAGGCTTCTTCGGGTAGCGTGAGTCTCATCGTTCGGCAACGCTGCAAGGCCCGCATACGTTCTACGAGACTCCCTGATGCCAGACGCTTGAAGTCATCGACCGCAAAGCCCAGGTAGCTATAGACGCCGACGAGTTGGGTAACGGACTCACCCTGGAGCTTGCTCGCAATATTGATAATCTTGTCGCGGGTATTGTTCGTCCTGTGCAAACCGGATAGGAGCGAGTTATTGCCGCTTGTGACGATTTCCATGATGATGCGTTCATCGCTCGCTGAAAAGCGTGAGTCGAATATTTTGTAGAGGTTTAGGAGCTGCTGGTTGAGAATGAGAAAGAGGAAAATGCTGACAGCCAAAGCCAGACACACGATCGACGCGTAGACGGGAATGTCTGAAAAATTATTGAATAATCTTTGGGTGACTTCTGTGGTCATCGGTCATACCACAGAAGTACTAGGCTCAAGGTGCGTTGACGAAACCCATCTTCCCAACGTTCTTCGAAGACGGCACGACCGGCCCAGCGCAAATTGAAGCGATACCCGAGCTGAACGCCAGCCGCAAAAAACACTTCGTTTTCATTGCCGAAGAGATAGGGCCGACTTGCAGCATCTCGTCCACCGACCAGATAAAACTCAGGGATGAGTCGCCAACCTTGATAAGCCACGGATAAAAATCCGGCGGCATCATTGTTTTTAGCATGGGTATTGAAGAGCTTTAGCTGATAGCGCCAAAACCCAGAGGTATATGCGGTCCCGATCATCGCGGTGCGAACGTAGAGCTCCGGATACCACTTGGCACCGATTTCACCGAAGATCGAAAAGTAATCGGAAAAAAATATCTCGTGACGAAGAGCGATAGAGCGATCCGGAGTAAAGTGGGCGTCGGGACTGCCGCCAAAGCTGAGCGTAGTCTCATGGCTCTGGATGATGCTGGGTTGGTCCATAACAAA
>SEDW01001121.1 GCA_004193325.1 Pseudomonadota bacterium
GCGCGAGCGTTTTCAAATTCATCGGACTGGCGACCTGCATTAGCCCAGTAGTTTGTGAGTTTGCTGTTCGTCGCTGCTATGTCCTCTACACCTTTGTTTGCGAACGAACTGCCCTGGTTCCCGTAAGTAAAGTCCGGGAGGAGGAAGCGGAAAAGTGCAGCGTGGTCTTTATTCTCAAGAAAGCTTGCTGTCGATGTCCAGTCAGCGGAAGGCTTGCCTAGAAGGCTAACCATCGACTTATAAAGTGGCGATTTCACATCGCGGTCTTTCGCCGCGATCTGGCCGTCTTCGATACGCTTGAGATAAAAGAGCAAGCTGCTCGTCCACATCGTGGTATTCGAAGAAATAATCTCGCCTGTGCGAGGGTGAGCTGTCGCTGGGCCGTAACCGAGTGGAGCCTGAGAATCGACGTCCTCTACGATTTTGATAAAGCTGTAACGAATGTCACCGAACTTGTGGTTTTGGTCTGCGTCCTTGATCTCAAACTTGATGTCGACGCCGTTTGAGGCAAAGAGTTCGTTGGTACGAGCGATGACTCCCGTTTTAGGGTCGTTATAGATCCACTTATACTGCTCTGGAAAACCTTCGGCAAAGTAGATCGTGTGGGTCTTGTTCAAGGCCCAGCGGTTCATATAGTGAGTGTCTTCCACGCGGCCCTGAGCGTTCAGAAATGGAGCGCTCGAGAGGAAATAACCGTACTTACGGGTAAGAGGGTCATTCTCACCAGCATAGACGTAGGGGGCATAGGCGCTCGGCCGCTCGGGCATGAAGGAGTACATATAGCGCATGGTGTGGGTCTGCTCATCGTGGTGCAAGACCGCGCTGAGGTTCCCGGCACAGCCCTGAAGCTGTGAGATCTGATAGTCGACTTCGACGATGAAGTTGATGTGATCATTGTCGACTTCCATTGAGCCGTCGACGACGCGCGAGCCCTTACGCGACCAGCATTGCTCGTCGACTTCGAAAGGAAAAGTGGCTGCTTCGCTGATCGAGGCATTGTTCCAATCGACCTTAAAGAATTTTTTATCCTTCCAGCCGATAGTGTCGTTCTCAGTCTCGACGTTACTCGTACGGCCGCCAGAAACCTTTTGGAAATAGTCACTGTGCTGGATGCTCCACTCGTTGATAACACGAGTTTCGCCGCTTTTGCTCAGACCTGTGTCGGCGACGAATTGAAGCTTGTCCTGGGTAAATTGAAAGCTCCCGATCTTAACGTCTGATTGGGCGCCAACGAAACCGAATGCGCTGTTCGTGCCGCTGTTTACGATCATAACGCGACCGAGCCAGGGCGTGCCGTTTTCAAAGGAAGCCTTTGCA
>SEDW01000185.1 GCA_004193325.1 Pseudomonadota bacterium
CTCCAAAACGATATGAACATGTATCGTAGCAATGACCAGGACACCGTCTGGCTCATCACCAACGATACCGACTCGACCTTGACTAAAGATGTGATCGGTCTCGCCAAGACCTATCAGTCGAGTACAGTGGCTGTGAACTCCGGATACCTTGCAGCCGGATCGAGCGATCACCGCGCCTGGACTCGTCAGGGTTTTGCCGCAGTTTTTCCAACGGAAAATCCTAACGCTTATAACCACGCGATCCACACGACTCGCGATACGATCGCGAATTCGGGCGTGTTCACGCAGTCACGCGAGTTCTCAAAGCTTAGCCTAAGCTTCCTCGCGCACTTTGCCGGTCTTATTCAGGAATAATTGTGAGGTCACGTGTTTTCGAGAAGGCTGAGCACCTTATGCCGAATCCCATTGGCAAGACGTTCTGCTGAATCAGGCACGTGGCCCAATCTTTCCCAGGAAATCTCCGCATCCACGAACAGATTATCCCCATAGCCAAGCACAACAATCACTATGCTTTCCCGCGTCCAGAGGGATCCGAGATTTCGGTAGCCCACGATTTTGGCGTTCGGTAGATCCTCAAAGGAGGGGAGCTTGCCGGGATTTGAAACCGTTATGGAATGTTCGAAGCGCTGACGATTCTTGTCGGGGCGGGGCAGTTCTTCCCTTTCCGGGCCTTTGGCGATCTGTCCGAGGCGGATCGATTCGCCAGCTTTTACTCCAGAGCGCGTGCGTTCGAGGATTCGTCTCGACAGCTCCCAGATATCAGTCGTGGCATCGATCTTGTGCCACTGGAGAAAGGCGGAAATGAACATCCCGAGCTCTTCAGCAGAGGCCGGCGGCACAATCTGATCGCGAACACTCACAGGCACGTTGAGACAGACGTCCCCTGATTTTTCTTCGCTGTAGAGCTCAAAGGCTGCAAGGACAGAGGCTGCACAAAAGATCGAGTTGAGGTTGCTCCGGTTCTGGTCGCAGGCTCTCTTCAGGAGGGCGAGGGTGAGCTTATCCATCTGAAAGCCGTGGGAAACGGTGTTGATATTTGAGCTGTCTTTGCCAAAGCGGAGCGATTTCTCCGGTGAATGGCGAAAGAGATTCCAGACGAAACGAATCATATTAAAAAAGCCGCGGATACCCCGGAACGGTTTCGGCAGACGCTTTTCCCAGGCGTCAAGCGCGGGGACCAGTGGGGTGACCTGGCCGTTCAGGGCTCTTATCAAAAATTGACAGACGGCATACATCGACTTCGCATCGGCGACTGTGTGATCCGCCGCGAGAATGATTTCGCCTCGACCCTCGCCGATGAGAAAGGTGACAAACATTCTTTCATTTTTCCATTTCCTCCTGACTTCTTGACGGACCTGCAGGCGCCAGTGTTCGGCATCGAGTCGTTTCAGAATCTGAAAAGGAATATCGCCATGAGCTTCCTCAAAGCGAAGCTTGGGATCCGAGACGATTTGTGCAGTGAGGAGCGGAAAGGAGGCCTGCACTCGTTTCAGGGCTTCGGGAATGCTGCTCTCATCAAGGCTTCCTTCAAAAAAAAGGATGCTCGTCAGATTTGATGATCCCACGGAATTCTGCTGATGGAATAATCGCTCCATCCCGCCGAGTGCTCTGCCCCTACTCATGTTGCCGCCTATTATGTATGCCTGATCTGCTGAATTCTCAGAGAAATTACCTGAAGAAAAAGAAGAGCGAAACGGTTTATCAGCAAGTCCAGCTTGGCTGAGATCGATTTTCGCTTTCATAATGACGTGATAATCCATTGAGGCCTTGTTACAATATCGGGATGAATCGCCTCTTTGTGCTAATATGAAGTTAAATTTTCCACGGACAAAGGATCTTGCGACATGAAAAGGTCGAACATTATTATCGCGCTCGTCGCGGCTCTGGCCATTGCCGTAATAGCTATGCTCATCACCAACCGCAAAGGTTTGGGCTTAAGTGATTCTCACCCCATTGCGAATATTCCGAATGGAGAGCAGCTCAGCTACGATCTGAAAATGCATCTCACACAAAAGCCCGGCGATATGCAGGAACTTGATCTCTATTATCTGGAAGGCAAACTTGAGGCTTATCTGCAGCCGAATGGGGATCTCGTTTCAGAGTGGTCGAAGATTGCCGACTTCAAAATGCTTGCGCAAGCTGTGCCGTCAGCTGTTGTGGCAAGTATGCAAGGCAAGCCTTTCGTGACCAAGCGTAACAACAAAAACCTCGAGCACTTTATCGGTATGGAATTCCCAGGCCGTTACCTCGGTCTTCAACTGAGCATCCTCGACAAGGCTTTCATTACCGAAACCGAATACAAAGAGAAGAGCGAAACCCGGCAGGAACGTGATGAGCTCGGGCAGTTCAATATTCAATACAGTTTCGCCAAGACGGGTCAAGATATGATCGTTACCAGACGTTGGCTGCAATCAATTGATAACAGCTCCATCATTGATGCAAACGACAATGCCCTTGTTTATCAGTTTAATCCCAAGGGCCAGCTGCAATCTGTGAAAGGCAAGCTGGTCTTCAACTATCGCGCCGCTAACGGCAAGATTGATATTTACACAACAGAATTTTCGATGGAGCTGAACGGCGGCGGATCGATTCCATCGGAGAAATTTGCGCGCGCAACAACCGCTCTGCCGAAGGCTGACCTGGCTCGAGCTGAAGTCGCTTCGCAAGCGGCTCTCGCCCAAGACGAAGGCGCTGAGGCTATCGAAGCACGCGGCACAAGTCTTGAGGAATCGCTTCAACGCGTTGATAAATTTAGTAAGGATTCCCCTGGCGAAGAGCAGCAGGAAATCTTTACCAATATCAAACTCGGCCTTATGGCAAATCCATCTGATGCCGGAAAAGTTATTGAAAAAATCGTCGCACTAAAAGGAACGGACGACGATACGATCTCGCGATCGGCGCTTCTCTTTGGGGCGATAACAGCCACTGGTTTGCCACAAATTGCTGACAATCTCGTTGATCTCGCTCAAACCCAGTGCCCGGATGAAAGTTGCAAGATGCAGGCGATCACATCTTTGAACATCCACTCGCATCCCAGTGACTCGAACGGCAAAGCGATGCTCAGTCTCGCCAAGACCTCGTCCGATGAAGATCTATCGTCGGCCGCCTATCTTGCTGCTGGTTCGATCGCGAGTAAAACCAATTCCGATAGCCCGGATGTCAGCCAGACTCTGATCAATGACCTTCAGGCAGCGAAGACCGAAGATCAAAAGATCACACTTCTCAAGGCGATGGGTAATCACGGCAGCGCCGAATACCTGCCGACCCTTCAGGAAAAGGCCAAGTCGGAAGATACTCTGGAAAAATCCTCGGCACTCTACAGCATGCGAAACATCATCGATGATGGCGCAACACATAGCCTGATCGCCTCTTTGAATGTTGAAGGTAGCGATATCGTCAACGTCAATGCTCTGCGTGCTCTGGCCACTCGCCCCTTGCCTGCAGGCGAAACGATGAAGGTTGCAGAGACCTTTGTCAGCGCGACGGACAAAGATGTCCAGCAGGCGATGACCGATCTTTTGCTCAACAACTACCGGGCCAATGCTCCCGGTGCGGAAGACGCAATCAATCTTCTCAAAGAGAAGGCGACCGATGCTGACCTCAAGCTCTACCTTGAGGCTCAGGTCAAAGAGATAGCCGAAGACAAGAAAAAAGACTCCCTCTACGAGAAGCAATAATTTTTGAGGGTCACGGGTTCTCCCCGTGACCAATTCTTACTCGCGTAAGAATTGATTTCTTCTCAACCTTCCCCTGTTTTGAAAATCCGCAGATGATTTCTCTAGTCGTTATCGAGCATTAGGGCCCTGTTCTCAAGAAATGGTGGAACCCCAACATTTTGCTCATGGAATGCCGCATTCTTCCGAAAAGTGCTCAAGTGTCCACCCAGTCTGAAGGAAGTCTCATGATTTCATTTAAACAGCTTCAAACATGCGTCGCCCTTTGTGGGGTCCTCACCCTGTCGGCGTCCTGTAAGGAAATCAGCGAAGACACTTCGGGTCTTGCAACCGATGCTGGTAACAAAACTGTCGATGCGGGCACCAGCGAGCAATTTAACCTTGCCGAATGGGTCGCGAAAAAAGGCATCGGCGGCGCCAACATGAAAAATAATATCAAGGCCGGTAACGCCTATATCTTCTTTAACTCGGCGGAAGAACAAAACCCGGATAAAACCAACGCTGCGGAATTGAAAAAGAGCAAGAACAAGGCGTCGCTTCTGAAGCCCGAATACGAATTGCGTATGAACGCGACGGTCGTGTCCGATTCTAAAAAAGCCGAAGTGAAATCTCTCTTCTGGTTCGATGGTTCGTTGAACGGGATGAAGGTTTATCCAGGCGGCAACGCAGTCGAAGCTTCGATGGTCGGTTCGGCGAAAAGCGGTATTACTGTCAAGGCCGGTCTTAAGGCCTTTGGTAAAGACCTTGTCTCGCAATCAGTAACACTCGTCAAACCGTTCAAAATCACCAAGACGATCAATCTCGAAGTTAAACAAACCGTCCTCGGTATCCCTAAGATCGCTGGTATCGAAGCGGGCGCGACTTTCGTCGCTACAGCTTCAGTCGAAGGCGAAACCGATTATCTCGACAAGGAATCGGTATCGATCTCTATGGTCCCTTCAGCCAAGGTAACTGCAGGTATACAAGGCACTGTGAAAGCCTTGCTCTTTGCCTCAGCTACGGCTCAAGGAACGGTGACTGTCATGGATACCAAGCTTCCTTCGAACGCCACACTCGGCGGACGGGTGGGAAGTGGTGCTGACTTTCTCTTCGGTAACGTGACGTTCGAAGCCGCTACATTCAAAGCCTTGAATGGTGAAATCGTTATCGGCGCCAAAGCTAAGTTACCAGGCAAACTACCACCCGGGGTTGAGGCCTCACTTTGGTCTCTCACTTCAGCCGTTAAAGCCGGACTCGCGAAAAAGCTCGCAGCGGGATGGGAATGGTCTTATATAGTTTGGGATTCGCCACCCTTTGTGAACGTGACTTTTCCGACTTATTATACCAACGGCTTTCTACAGTCGAAAGCCCCCAAGGCTGCTTGTGCTCTTCCTGTCCTGACCAAGGTTGTGGCTGCGGCCACCAAAGAGAATGCGAAGGATACGGCGGCAACGAAGAAGGTTGGAGCAGATGCTCTCGCAGGTCTCAAGACGATTCAAGCGAAAGCCAAGACGATCAAGGGCACTTGCACAGCTGCGGCGACGACTAAAAAATAATTGGATTCGAGATAAAAAAACGGCCAGCTTTTCGGAGCTGGCCGTTCCTATTTGCAGACTACTGAAGTAGCTCATGATTGGCGCTCTTCAGAACCACTTCCTTGATCACAGCTCCCGATTCATCCAGGACCTCGATGATAAAGTATTTCGATGTACTCGTGACTTCGAGCAGCTTCGCGCGAGCGTTGAAGCGGCGCTCATCTTTGGCGAACTGATTGATGACGAGTTCGCCTTTGTATTTGCCAGGAGTTTCCTGCTGAAAGCCTGCCCAGATAAACTTCTGGTCGCGAAGACCAGCAATTTCCTCGAGATCAAGTCTTAGATAAAAATCTGTCGAGTGATCCCAGATCGATGCGGCTTTGGCTGTTTCAAAGACTTGGGCCTGTTCACCCATCGCCATTGCGTTTGTCGAAATTGCCGCGAGGAGAAGGCTGCTGAGGATCGCCGATTGGAAAAATTTCATGTCATATCCCTTGATGTTTAGTGAACGCCGGCCATGGAGAGGACGGCGAAGGGCTATTTTTAGCGGAAAATCACAGTCAAGGGAATGCCTTTCTCCGCTGCGATAGGTTCGGTTTTTTACTAAAAATAAAAAAGAGAGGGTAGACTAGCCACCCTCTCTCTCTTTTCTGACATTCAGAATTTTACTCGCGGAAGAACCATTCCTGATTTGTACCGCCGACGCAATCCCACTGATGGACGATTGCGCCATCCGCTGTGCTTGGGCCGCTTACATCAAGACACTTGCCGCTGCTGGCGAAACGAACGTTATAGGCTCCGCCAGAGGTGGGAGTGAGGGTTACACGTTGAGCGTTGGTCTGATTACAGCTGTACTGCTGAACCTTGGTGCCGTTGGCAGTATTGCTGCCTTCGACGTCGACACATTTTCCAGAATGAACGGATTTGAGGTAGTAACTGTTGTTACCGGCGTTAACGAGCGTAAATTTCTCATTTGCACCATAGTGGCAGGACCACTGTATGAGACGGGCCGAATCCACTGTAGACCAGGCGTCAACGTCGAGACATTTATTACTGTGTTTTGCTACGAGAGCGTAGTTGCGGTTTGCAGCCGGAGCTGTGCCTGCTGGGGGTGGAGTCGTGGGACTGCCGCCAGAGATG
>SEDW01001122.1 GCA_004193325.1 Pseudomonadota bacterium
CGTCACAAAACGCTAAAAAGGCCACAAGTTCAATCCCTTGTGGCCTTTATTATTTTACTCGGGGAAACTTACTTCCTTCGATAAGATCGGGTAACGACACCAAGATGTTGGGTCAAGACTGTACTCGTCCAAATGAAAGCAAGGCGCATAACGCTGACGTTTCCATTGGTTACGGGCCCACAATTGGTAGAATCGAGAAATGTATTTTTTCAATTGTGCAGATTCGTAATTCGGGAAATCTGTCTGCAGCGCGTCAAGTAGCGATTCTGGTTCACGTTTATCGCGTATGAAACTCGCTTCGATTGCATTGAGGATATCGTAGGGCATCAGATCCGCTTCGTCCGTCTGTCCTGCAGCACGTGGTCTTAGCTCCGCAGTCGGCTCCTGATCGTTCACAAGACTCAGACTTGCGACTGGACCAAGACCGATAGAACACGATGTTTGCGCCCAGCGTAGCCATCGCCTCAGGAATGATTTATCGATTCCACCGATAGGCGCTAGCCCACCTGCAGTATCTCCATCCATCGTTGCATAACCCACAGCGATCTCACTTCGGTTACTTGTAGCGAGGAGAAGGAAGCCCTTTATATTAGCCAAGAGCCAGACCATAGGTGCCCGACTCCTCGCCTGTATATTCTGTAGAGGCATATCATCGTGGTTCCAGTCGAGACGTCGGCCTATCAACGTTTCCGCGCGACCAATGTAATCTCTGACGAGCTCTTCGACATCCACTTCATAATGTTCTGTACCAAGAGCTTCAGCGAGACCCTTGGCGGCGTTCTTCGTCACGTCTCCACTTTGAGCCGTTGCCTGGTAGAGAGTGGTCACGTGTTCTTTGATCCATGATTTAGGATCCTCAGGACTCAAGGGAATCGACCAATTCAGTTTCGCGGAAAGTTCTTTAGGCCCCAACTCTTTCAGAGCCTCGGCAAGGGTATGCGCGCAGAGGGTAGCGATGACACTCGAGTCACAGCCGCCGCTTAGCGAGATCATGAAGCCAGTGCTTCCGGATTTTCTTAGATAATCGAAGAGCCCGACCTTCTCTGCCTGAAGAAATTCCATCTCTGGGGTCGTGTAAAGGTCTTCGGCTTCACCTTTCCACTGATCCAGTATCTTCGGTGCTGTCGACGGCAGTTTCTTCAACGCATCGCCAACGACATTCCGATCGTCGGCACCCGTTTGCGTGTTGTCGAGAACCGAACGGTTTTTGAGTTTGGAAACTCGTGCGAGATCAAGATCGATATCGCGAACGAGGAGACTGCCATCATTCAACTGAAAGCGCTTCGAGCGCCGGGAGATCTTACCGAACTCACC
>SEDW01000186.1 GCA_004193325.1 Pseudomonadota bacterium
GCTCAAGAGTCTGCAGCTACCGGAATGGCAAGCATCCATTGGATTCTACTTTCCTACTTCTTCCAAACCTGCGGTGAGCTCTGCATGTCTCCCGTTGGACTCTCAATGGTCAACAAGCTGACTCCTTCGCGTTTTGGTACGATCATGATGGGTATCTGGTACCTATCCTTTGCTGTAGCGAACAAGCTCAGTGGCGTGGTCGGAAGTTATGCGGAAAAGCTTGGAGAAACTCAGCTCTTCGGCGCGATTGCGGCAGTTGCTGCAACTTGTGGTCTTGTTCTTCTGGTCTTCATTGCGAAGCCTCTGCAAAGAAAAATGCACGGGATTCACTGAGATCTATAATTCGAAAAGCCCGGCGTTTCCCTTGGGAAGCGTCGGGCTTTTCTTTTACGAGGAGAATCAGATCTTAATCATCACCAATGAAGAGACACTAAAATCGTCGAGATCAGCACTACCCTCATATTCTGGCTCATAACCTAGCCGGTAATTGAACCGCCCCGCAGGAACCTCGACATTACGAAAGAGCAAAGCCTTGCCAACGTAAGGAGTCAGAGACACACGAAGAGGCTTCTGAGGAGCGGGCAGATCGATACTGATATACGACCATGGATTTTGTAGACCACAAGTCCCATCAATGTAGATGTCCATTTTGGGTCCAGGCAGATTGATCGTGAACGAATTCGAGGAGAAGCCATTCCCCAGGGCTATATCGTTCGTACCTAGGCAGGCATCCTCTTCATTCGAGACCTTACCGTCACCCAAACGAGCTCCATTCATGAAATAGAGTTGGCTGAATCCTGGCGCCACTGAAGGAAAGTTGGCTACAGGGAAAGATTGAGTCTTATAAACCTGATCGACAAAAGGTAAATCCTTAAGTGCGAACGTTAGCGTCTGCACCGCATTTGCTTCGATGATTCGAACTGTGATCGCTCTCAGAGGCTTTTTCACAATCGGTACAAAAAATTGTGTGCCCGCTAGAACTCCGTCATAGCTCTGAACATCTGTGATTGGGAAGGACTGAGTCGCCGTAAGCCCGTTCCACTCAAGTCGATGAGCAGGGTTCGTCTGATAGAACTTGTTGTTACCAACCGGCACTCGACAGGCCAGATGATCATTATCGGATGCCATCACGCAGGTGAGCGAGGCTCCTGCGATGACGATCGGAGTGACCGCTTGAGTCGATTCAATAGTGTCTACAGTTGTAGCGTCGGCGCCTTCCGCAGTCGGCTCTGCGCCTCCACTGTTTGTACTATACTTTTCGGTGGCTTCGGCCTCTTTCGCTTTCGCGCCGAAATCATTCCCTGCATTACAAGCCGCAACTATTACCGCAAGGATTAAGAATCCTGGTCTGAACATCTTCGCCTCCGTTGAGCATAAAGATGTTTCGGCAGGAATTCTTCGTAAACGTCTATTGTCTTGATTCGTTAGTCACTACGGTGGGCTAGGGAGAAGTAATTATCTATGAGGCGATCAGGCGTTGGGGATATTTCTGAAAACGCTGTTTTGACTACAGATTTCGACTAGTGAAATAGACTATGCTCAAGTCAGGGCGTGCTGAGTTCGAACAAAAGGTACTGTAAATCGAAGTCATCAAGCGCCTGGTCTTGGCTATGGTTTTCGGACAGTCCGACCTTGAAGGTGATAGGAGATCCATTAACATCAAAGTTCTTGGCGAGGAGCAAGTTGGAAGCACCCGGTGTGAGCTTGACGTAAACATCGCGCTGAGGCGCTGTCCCGCTGATTGTCATGTATGTCCAGTTATTCTCAAGTCCACAAATACCCCCGAGATAGATGTTACTTGGCCCATGATTCGTCCAAATCTGAGTGGTCTGGGCTTCTGTTATGCGTGCAGCAGTCTTAATCTCTGCGGGGCAGTTGTCGTTTTCTTTAGCGACGCTGCCATCGCCCAGGGAGTAAAGCAGGGCGAAGGTTTGATAGATTGTTGGACTCTGCAAATTATTGGCTACTGGAATAGATTGCTGCACATAGCTGCCGTTTATCTTCGGCAGCTGATCCATCTTGAATTCAAGAGTTTGCAACAACGCATTTTTAGCCATTTTCAAAACGATCGACTTGGTCAGAGTCCTATTGAATGGAACGAAGAAGTAGGTTTCTTTGCCTGGCACTGCATGTGTAGCAACATTTTCGATAACTGTGACATCGGTCAAGGTCGTGACTGTCCAAACGAGTTTTATATCTGAAGGAACTTCTAGAAAACTATTCGAACTCGTTGCTATCTGACAGCCGAGATACTTGTCATCTGTTGATAGGCTACAACTAAGCGAGGCTCCGGCAATGATCACAGGATTGGTGGCAGGCGCAGGTTCGATAATAACGATTTCGCCTGTCCCTGGAGGGGTGATGACAGCTCCCCCTGTAGTACTTCCAGGAGCACCCGTTTGACCTGCACCATCTTTGGATCCAGTTTCAGCCCGTTTGTTGAAATCCGAAGATTGGGAATTGCATCCGAGTTGAGACAAGACCAGCATGAGGCAAGTCACTCGAAACATTTCAATCTCCTTAAGGAAGGCCTAGCTATTTATCGGATTGGTTCCTCGTTCACTTGATAAGTTAAGAAATATCTCATCATTGTCTATACTTAGAATCGGTAGATTAAGTGAAAAAGCCTCGACGATTGTTCGTCGAGGCTTTCATTTTAATCTTTACTATCTGGACCGAGTTTATCCCACATAAAGGTTGTTCCCATCGCTTTACTAGCGGCGACCGATTGGAAGTTCCCATTAAAATGCCCTCCATCCTTTGCTTCAAGATAGAGATAAGGCTGCTTCAATTCCTTCAAGCGTTCTGCCATCTTTCTAGCATGAGCGGGATCCACTCTATCGTCGTTGCCTGCGGTCATGAAGAATATCTCAGGGTATTTCACACCTTCTTTCAGATTGTGTAAAGGTGAGTACTTTCTGAGATATAAAGCATCCTTTGGGTCCTCAGGGTTACCATATTCTGGAATCCATCCGGTTCCTAATCCTGAACCCATCTTATGGAACTTAAGCATATCAAGGACTGGAGATTCAGCGATCACCGCTCGAAATAGATCAGGTCTCTGTACCATAGCTGCAGCAACTAATAGTCCACCGTTGCTTCCACCTCCAATTCCTAAGTGGCGAGCCGAAGTTATCTTTTTTGCAATGACATCTTCGGCAACAGCGATAAAGTCATCGAAGACATTTTGCTTTTTATCGAACTGTCCAGCTTTATGCCACTCATCTCCATACTCACCGCCGCCGCGCAGGTTTGTGAAAATGAAAACACCCCCTTTTTCCAACCAAAGTTTACCGGATAGCTTCATATAAATAGGAATCATAATTTGACCAAAGCCGCCATATCCCATCATTTGGGTAGGATTCTTGGAATCAAGTTTGAATCCCTTCTTCCCAATTACGAAATATGGGATCAAAGTTCCATCTTTGCTCTTAGCAAAATATTGTTTTCTTTCAAGATTTGAAGCGTTAAAGCTCGCAGGTGTTTCCGAAAATTTAACAAGCTCGTCGTTTCGATCATTATAAAAATAGAGACGAGTGGGGATCAGAGAACTTTGCCATATTATTTTTACGACATCTGAATTCTCTCCGGCAGGATAGACATCGATAATGCCGCCTTCGGGGAGATTAATTGGACTTTCCTTAACTTGATTCCCGCTGATGGCTAACTTAATCACCCTATTCTGAATATTTTCGACCATAGTCAGATATAAGTTTCCCTTCATTAGAAATGCAGTCTGCAAAAACTGCTTTTCCTTCGGCCTCCAAAGCTCAACGGCTTTAGTGGCATCCATTTGATCATTATCGAGCGGAATAGCGAGAATGGTGCCAGGCTTGATACGTTTGGAGTCGACATCGGCGGCAATTATTAAGCGCTTCTCGCTTATACCTATCGCGTGGGTCATATCAGGGACATTAAAGGCGATGAGTTTTCCATCCCGATAGATTTTGCGGTCCTTTTTTGCTCCTTTCATAGTTCTGCCAAGCAATATAAAGGGCTCACCTGAATCATTCGAATCATTTGAGTATGTGGAGGCGAAGACTTTGGTATCGTCTTTAGTTCCTTGGTAAACTATCTGCGAGTCTTCAGCCTTCTGACCTCGTTTCCACAGTCTCCATACACGAGGCAACGCGGTGTAGGTTTGATTTTCATTAGCCAAACCATCCGCGAGTAACACAGAATTTTCATCAATCCAAATGTAGGACGACATTGAGAAGGGGAAATTAAATCCGTCTTTCACGAATGATTTTGACTTAAGATCAAATTCCCTAAGCGTCCTAGCGTCGGACCCCGCATTGGAGAATGCGATTGCACATCGCTCGAACTTAGGTTTCGCGCAAGATGAATAGGCAAAGCTCAGAGTACTATTCTCTTTTATATTCATCTCATCAATATCTAGGATCGTTTCCCACTTGCCCACTTTCTTGGTGTAATCTGACCAAGTTTTACGTCTCCAAATGCCCTCTTTCGTGCCCTTTTCCCTGTGGATTTGATAAGCAAATCCATTCATAAAATCAGCACTATCGAGCTTTTGTTCGTCTGTTAATATATTATTCGAGATTCTTAGCCGTGATTCGTATTCCGGATTATGGGCAAATCTAGCAACCGTCCGCTCATTCTCCTCTTTCACCCATGCTTCCACCTTTGGACTCTTATTATCTTCAAGCCAAAGCAATTTATCCTCAGGATTCTCGGCGTAAGCCATCGGGCTAGTAAAAAGTGAGCCCAAAGTGGCAAACAAGGCTAAAATATTCGTTCCGCGCATCTAAACTCCGCAGGATAAATCAGTTCAGAGTATCCGTCTGAGAGCCATTGTATCCGGCTTAGAGAGGAAAAGAACTGACCAGCAAATACATGTGCAGCCGGGTAAATACCAAGCGAGACTTAAAAAAGACATTCACGGTCCCTAGTTCTCACGATGCTTTGCGCATGAGATCAAAGCCATTCCTGCCCAAGCGCGAGACTCAAACTCTTGCGCTCAAGCTCACCCTCACCTTCCCAAAGCCTCTCGAAGCGCAACCCGATCTGCATAAATGATCGCGCCCCAAACAGCCTCGAATCAAGCCCCCAATAGTGACGCCAATCTCCAGCAATGGATCCATAACGACGATCGATGGGATTTGCCACCTGACCCTTTTCAACCAAGCCTCGATAAGCGACAGCCGAGATCAATCGATCAAGAGTGTTCACCCGGTAATCGATTTGCAGGCGAGCTTCCTCCTGAGCAAACTGCGAGTCGGAATAGTCCTGCCGATTCGAGAGGAGAATAAGCGAGTAGGTGGAATAGCGAGTCGTGTAAGCCCAATCCATTTCATAGGCGCGATTGAGGCGCTGCTGACGATCGCGAGTTTGATTGTTAGTCGTGAGACTGCCATAGGAGGCGAGGAGATCAATGCCCTGCTCGAGATTAAGAGTCATGCGCAGATTACGAGTCCAGAGGTACTGGCTTCTGAGACTTGCGAGAGTCTGACTGTCATCGCCATCAATGAGGTAGCTCAATCGCGCTTGGCCCTGAAGTCTCTCGTTAGGCTTTCTCGTGAGACTCACGAGTGGACCGTTCCGATCCCCATCGAGCGAACGATAACCAATTCCTCCGAGATAATCAGGCGAGACCGATTGAACATACTGGACTTCGGCCTCATTCAAATCCTGGCTTTGATCAAAATCATTCCGATGGTCTCGATAGATAATCACCGATCGGCGAAAACTTGAGTCTAGACTCCGTTCACGCCCAAGACCAAGTTGCCAGCGAATCGATCCAGCTTCGTAAACCGAACCATCATCGAGAGCCTCTTTGATTTGGTAGTGGTCCTGACGAAACTCGCCGGACAAAGCGAGCGAGCTCTGCGATCCGAGGCGAATCGTATCACCTAACCTGACTCCAGCATCAGCCCGAGTGGTCTCGGGAGATTTGTATTGTGAAAAATCCTGTCCCAGACGATTGGACGCCTGATAAATCTCTTCGAGACTTGCCCCATCTCCCTTAAACGCTCGACCATTGTATCCAAGCTCGAGATTCAAGCGATGCGATCCAAATCTCTTCTCTTCACGAACTCTACTACCGATCAATCCGCTGTAGTCCGAACTGATTCCAAGATCCCAATTAAGCCGTCGATCGGAAATCGATCGTTCATTCTCATCGAGGTAGAGCACCGATCCCTGAACAAAGCCTTGTCCTACTTCATCCTGAGCCTGACGATAGCCAGTTGCAGCGAGCCCTGACAGTTTTTTAAGAGGCTCCGCCTGATAGACCTCAATCTCGACCTGCTCGGGATCTTCCAGATCAATGACTCGAGGAATCGCCTGCGAATTCACACCTACAGAGC
>SEDW01000187.1 GCA_004193325.1 Pseudomonadota bacterium
GACTGACAGCTCTTTCAATGCTTCCAGGCTCGGATAGAAATGCACAGGACCTCCAGGGCGAAGCTTAAAATCGGAAAAATCTTCGGCGAGGATTTTTCGTTTCACCATCTTATCAGCTTGTTCCTGCGCAAATCTCTCTTTAATCGGGAAATTTGGCAAAATTCCTAAAATTTATAGAATGGCTTCAGCCTTGCGAAACGGCAGTAGAAAAATCGCAGCGAAAAGGTCATAAGGCATTGAAAGGATTAAGGGTAAAAGGTTTATCTTAGGCTTTCTGCCTAATTTGCCGATAGGGAACTGTCCCGTCCCTGTCGTTCGAAGAGGAATTTATGAATATCCACCTTGGGTTGCTCTCAGTTGGTCTTCTCGCATTTGCCTGCTCCCAGACAAAGACGATTGAAATTCCCGAAGCAAAAAAATCCCAGGATTCAAATCCAGCCGTTGTCGATGCGGACAGTCCGAAACAAACCGAGCCTAAGGACGACAGTACAAGCGACCAAGATCCCAATGAAACGACTCAGGAAGGCGGTGGAACTACCCCGGTCATTCCCGTGGTGCCAGTCGTCTATGCAGAATTTCCAGGAGCGCATGCTGCAGTCGCATCTCTTCAAACCTTTTACGATCCCGCAACCGGTCTCTGGTCTTCGGGCTGGTGGGGTTCGGCGAACACCTTGACCAGTGTCATCGATTACATGGAATTATCGGGTAGTCGGGAGTTTTTGAATGTCGTCGATACGACCTTCGAGAAAAATAAATCCGCAAATTTCGTAAACGAATTTTATGACGACACAGCCTGGTGGGGACTCGCCTGGCTCAGAGCCTACGACCTTACCAAGCAGCAAAAATACCTCGATATGGCCAAAGCTACGGCCGATGCCATGATGAATACAGGTTGGGATGAAACCTGTGGCGGTGGAATCTATTGGAAAACAGACAAGGCCTCTAAAAACGCAGTTGAGAATGAACTCTATATCAAGCTCGCCGCGGGCCTGCACAATCGCATCCCAGGGGACACAAAATACTTGGCGAATGCAGTCAAAACCTGGAAATGGTTCCTCGCATCGGGCCTGATCAACAGTTCGAATCTCATCAATGATGCTTTGGTGAAATCAACCTGCAAGAACAACGGTGATCTCACCTGGTCTTATAATCAGGGCATTATCCTCGGTGCACTGACCGAACTCTATCGTGCGACCCAGGATATGACCTATCTCACTAAAGCCAAGGAACTGGCTCTCGCCAGCACGAAGTCTCTCGTCGTATCAGGCAACATTCTCAAAGAGAGAAACGATCCGGGCTGCGGGACATGCATGGGTGACGAACGCCTTTTTAAAGGCGCCTACGTGCGAAATCTTCGCGAACTCAACGATGTTCTTAAAGATGCGAGCTTCGAGACCTATCTTGCGACCAACGCGAAAACTGCCTGGGATAAGGCGCGAAGTAACGATCTCATCGGCTTTCGCTGGGAAGGTCCTTTTGATTCCTACGATGCTCAGCGGCAGACCTCAGCAGTCGATCTCTTTAATTCTCGTCTGAAGAATAAGTTCTCGACCAACCTTGCACTCAGTAAACCGACTGTGGCAAGCGGCAGCTGCGCAGCGACTGAAGCAGGCGCTCAGGCCGTGGACGGTTCGGCAAAGACGAAGTGGTGTGCTATGATCGCCACGGGCGGCACTGGCGCTATGCTCGATATCGATTTGGGTGCGGAAAAAGCCTTAAAATCGATCCGCATTCTTCACGCCGGCGCCGGTGGGGAAGCCTTGCTCTGGAACACAGCGGCCTATGAAGTGCTCACCGGAAACGCCAGCTCGGGACCATTCACCGAAGCGGTGAAAGTCACAGGCAACAAAAGCAGCGCGACCTATCACGAGCTCACGGGCAAAGCCCGCTTCATTCGGCTGCACATCTCAAATGGTGGTGCTGATAGTGTTGCGCGTATCTATGAAGTGAATGTGGAATAAGGATAGTGGGAAGGGCAGCCCACTCAGGGCTGCACGGATTCTGCGGCTGAAACACCTGCGAGATAACCACCCGTCCAGGCATTCTGGAAATTGAACCCACCCGTAATCCCATCGACGTCGATGACTTCGCCAGCCATGTATAGGCCTGGAATTAATTTACTCTGGAACGTTCGAAAATCGATCTCCGAGCGAGCGACTCCACCCGCCGTCACGAACTCTTCTTTGAACACACCCTTGCCGATGACACGGAACGGAAAGCGAGTGACGAGTTCCGAGAGCTTGAGGAGTTCTTTTTTCGTGGCATCCGCCCAAAGTTTATCGGGACTGAAGCCTGAGAATTCCAGCAGCGCCTCCCAGAAACGTCGCGGCCCCTGGAGAGGATTCAGAGTGCTGATTTTTTTCTTCGCGTCCTGATCCTTGCATCGCATAAGAATTTCGAAGAGTTCATCACTTTTCATTCGTCCTTCAAAGTTGACGAAGAGATCGGCCTGGTAGTTGGATTCAGCCAGGACTCTCGCTCCAAAAGCTGAGAGCCGAAGCACAGCCGGACCGCTCAATCCCCAATGGGTGATGAGCATAGGGCCTTCCTGAACGAAGCTCGCTGAAGCGGTACGAATCTCGGCCGTGGCAAGAGTAAAACTCACGCCGGGCAAACCCTTGAGAAGCGGATGATCGATCTCAAAGGTGAAGAGCGATGGATTCGGCTCGATCAGTTTGTGGCCCAATTTCCTAACAACGTTCCAGCCAAAGCTAGCACTCCCTGTCGCGAGCATAAGAGTTTTGGCTTCGACCTGCTCCCCACCCTTAAGAGTGACGACAAAGACTTCACCGATTTTTTCCACGATCTCGACGAGGGCCTTGAGGCGGAGTTCCACCTGATTTTTTTGCACCGCATTCTGGAGGCAATCAATGATGGTCTGCGAACTATCAGTCGTCGGGAACATTCGTCCATCGGCTTCGACCTTGAGCTCAACACCGTGACTCTTGAACCAGTCGATCGTCTGCTGAGGACCAAACTTATGGAAAGGGCCGAGCAACTCTTTAGAGCCTCGCGGATAGTGACGAATCAGAACGCGGGGATCGAAACAATGATGGGTAACGTTACAGCGCCCCCCACCGGATATTTTTACTTTGCTTAGGACGCGGGGCGTGGCCTCAAAGATTCCGACACTGAGGCCAGACCGATGCTCCGCACAGCTAAGCGCTGCAAAAAATCCAGCTGCGCCGCCTCCGATTACCAGAAAATCATATTTTTTCATAAATCCATAACCGCTTTATATGTTCATCACCAGTATTGAGGCGATGTTCGAGATCCGCTAGAGAAAGTTTACTGACTTCGTCGCTGACAAACCACCAAATTTCCCTCGGTCTCTTGATCGGCGGAAGACCTTCAAATGCAGTCAGAAGACGGGAAATGTCGGGTTCTTTTCGGCTTCGAATGATGAGCCGCGGGACATGACCAAAAATGGCATCAGGCTTTTTATGAAGCTGCAGATCAGTTAATGGGTAAAAGGCTTCAATGCGGGAGAGAATTTCCATCGGTGCGAGATTTTCGCCACCGACCTGAAAGACTTGATCCTTGCGTCCTTCCAGAAGCAGGCTGCGGCCATGAATGTCCCCGCGATCAGAGAGCAGAAAGCGCCCCTCTTTTACGCTATGCCAGACCATAGATTGCCAGTAGCCCTTCATGAGAGCCGGGCCTTCAATCCAAAGATCTTTATCAGCCGTCGCTGTCATTTTCCAAAGGGGAAGAATGTCTCCAACCTCTTCTTTGGCAAGCGGGAGCTGGCCGACCTTAAAGGCAGAGATCTGGGACGCGGTTTCGCTTGAACCGTAGGTGATCGAGATCGGTAGATTGAGTGCGGAAAGCTCATGTCTCAGGCTATCCTGCGTCTGCGCTCCGCCGAGAAGAATCGCCTTTGCCTGACGAAGGGAAGCTTCGCAGCGGGGATCTTCAAGAAGACGAAAAAGCTGCGTCGGCACGAGCGAAAGAAAATCGAAGGACCGCACACTCATGACCGTTGCGAGATCTTTCGGAAGACCGCCGTAATAACAGATGCCGCGGCCGACCCAGGTCCGCATGAGAATCTGAAGGCCTCCGATATGCGAGGGATCAAGGCTCAAGAGCCAGCAGTCCCCCTTTTGCCAGGAATAAAACTTCAGCGTCGCACGTGCGGATGCCATCAGACTAGCCACAGTGTGAGCGATCGCCTTGGGTGCACCACTGCTACCCGATGTCATGATAAAGACATCGCTGTCACTCACTGCGCCCATGACGGGATTACTGATAACCCGCTCGGTCCCTGCCGCATCTTTTTCGAGTCGAATCGTCCAGGGCAGCTGCTCAAGCGCGAGCGCTATCGCCTCGTCGCTGGCGCTGATAGGAAAAGGCAGAACACTCATCCCACAGCTCCAGGCCGAGAGCATGAGAGTCCATATTTCTAAAGGTCCGTAACCGTGTATCGCGACAATCGAGGATGGGGGGAGATTCGCAAAGAGGGGCCCGAAGTCCATAGCTTTAGCTTTGACCTCAGCATAGGTCAGGCTCTTTTCACGATCTTTCCAGAAGACAGTGTTCAGGTCCCCGTCGTCGACGTCGAGCAGCTTCAGTTTTCCCAAACCAACTCGCCCCTTTCCGAATAATCGGCAATCGCTTCATAGGGCCAGTCGGCGAGAAAAGTCTTGGGATTCCAGGAGCCGATCTTCACTTCATCCGCCATGTAGAATGCGGTGCCGAGACCACAGGGCTTGGGATTGACGACAAAGCGTCGGTAGGCCCAGGCGTAGAGCTGAAGAGTGGCAAGGCTTTCAAAGCTGTTTGAAAGAATTTTATCCTGCGGCGAGGGATGAGCGAAGAGTTCCAGAGCCTTCTGCCAACCGAAACGGTTGGGTTTGATAACCCAGGCTGTAGCGAGCGAATCGAGTTCAGAGTCAAGCCCAAGACTTTCGTCGAGAGCAATGGGAATGATGCGGGCGAAGGCCTTGAGTTTGGTAATATCCGAGAAGGGCTCTTCCACATATCGAACAGGAAGCCCTTCCATAAGCTGTTTGACTTCGTCGATACCGCAGTTTTCAAAGGCCTGATTGCAGTCGAGACGAAGCTCGCGATCAGGACGGGCTTTGCTGAGAGCTTCGAGAAATCGCCTCGAATTGTTGAGATCACGAGTTCCGATCTTAACTTTGATGACTCGAGCATCAGTGAGTGAGGCAATGACTTCCGCATGATCTTCGGCTGCCGGTACGGTGACGAGAGCGGAGTTTTCAAACGCATCGGGAAAGAGCTTAAGCTCGGGTATATCAAGCTGCCATTCGAGAATTTCCAAGGCCGTCTTAAGACTTGGCGGTAGGTCCATACTCGCAAAGGCCGGAAGAGCGAGATACTCTTTCGCGGCCGCCAGACATTCCTCCAGAGTCTCCTCATGCAGCCCTGGAAGCGGAGAACACTCGGCATAAGCTTTGCGTCCATCCCAGCTTTCCTGCTCAATCCGAATGATGTCTCGGGTGAACTGCTCCTGCCCGCGAACGAGGATCGGCTTTAGGAGAGGAAGGCTGACTCTGTAGATTCGCGAATTTCGCCATTTCATAGACTGCCCATACTCACGCAAAACATGAAATAAAGCGCATAAAGAAGGTTATACTGCGCTGTGTGCTTGAGGGCGAGATTCACTTCCGGTCCCTTGGAATTGAGGAAAGGTGTGATACGTCGCGTCATGTAAAAGTATCCGCCGACGCAGCCGATCAAACCAAGGCCGATCACCTCATGATTCGCGCAGTAGAGCACGAGAATGACAAAGCTGAGGGCCACGAAGACCACGGGAAGCCGTTTGCCTGCTTCATGTCCGAGTATTGTGGCAAGTGTATGTTTGCCGGCCTTTGAATCGTTCATGCGATCGCGGAAATTATTGATGGCCATGATCGCGGCTGAGATGAAGCCGCAGCCCGCACCCCAAAATGCGACGCCCCAGCTGATCGTTCCTGTTTGCAGGTACGCGCTACCCATCACTGCGACAGGACCGAAGAATATAAAGGCAACGACTTCGCCCATTGCAAAATATGAGAGAGGAAAAGGTCCCGCTGTATAGGAGAAGGCAGCAAGCCCGCAGAGGCCCGCGACGGCTATGACCAACCAGTCTTTGGTGTAGTAGAACATACCGAGAACAATGATCGCCGCCAGACCGAAACAAAGGCTGTAGGCAAAACGAACAAACTGCTTCGAGAGAATACCGCTCTGCACAACGCGCGTGGGTCCGAGGCGAGCAGCCGTGTCCACACCGCGTTCCGCATCCTTCGCATCATTGACGAGATTGGCAGCGGATTGCAGGAGAACGACGAGCATCGAGGCAAAGACACAGACG
>SEDW01001123.1 GCA_004193325.1 Pseudomonadota bacterium
AATACCTTCTCACAAGGCTGCATCGCTTGGAACGCCGTGTATAAGATAATGCTCATGACTGTTGAAGACATTCGCGCACCCCATTTGTTCAGATAACTATGAGGTTGCAAGCTCCATGCGAGTCGTTCGCAGTATAAATTCCGAGGGCTTAGAGGGCTAACAGCTGGCCAAAGATTGGACTGTGTTGAATTTTAAACCGCCATCCAAGGGCGAAGCCGTGAATAAGACGACGGAAAATGACGGAACGTAACAGTCTCAAAGGAAGATTACAAAAACTAGGCAGTCATCTCCAAGCCATTGTATCTAATACCTAATCCGAGATTTCTCTCAAGTATTACCCAATTATTCCGACAAAGGTCGGATTCCGAAATTCATCTTTCGTAGAGGTACACTCATGGTGAAGCCGTCTCGAGTGCTATGTGCCCTCATGAGCGTGAGCGTTATCGTCACGACTTCCTGCAAAAAGAAAGAAGATCAGGTTAGCTCAAACAGACCGGTATCCGCTCTACCAACTCCCGGCGAACAGAACAACGGCCCAGGAAGCGGAGGCAGTGGCGAGCAAACCCAAGTCTTTACTCTGACCGACCAAAGCCGATATCTGGAAGATGTTTTGGAAAAGGGCACTCTTAGCAAAGATGATTGCGATGCCTACTTCAAAGGCCAGACGGATCGTAAGACCACTCTTCGCTGTGGGAAGTGGATGTACTTCTACGATAGCCTCGGCGTCCCCGGCATTCCTCAGAAACTAGCCGATCTCATGCGTAATAATGCTCCACAAACAGTTGGAAAATCATTTCAGAACTTTGGTCTTTATCGGGATCCTTATTCCAAAGCCGAACTCGCCGTTGGCATGACCGACGGTCCTGATATGGTTGGTGGCGTGAAGACTTACACACTCACCTGCGGGTCTTGTCACTTTGGAAAACTCCCCGACGGCCGTTATGTAGTGGGCTCACCCAATCAGGAATTTGCCTTTGGCAAGCTCACCCTTGCCGCAGCAACTCTGCCGGAACTGGCTTTTCAAAAAGACAAATCCCTACCGCCTGAGGTTCGGAAAGTTCTCAATCCTATCGTCGAAGAAGTCTTCGGTAAGGCGTTCGGCCGCATTGGGGTCATCGCTCAGGCGATATCTCTTCTGCCAAGCGTCCTAATCAAGGGTGTGGCTGCTCCAAGCGAAGCCGCTAAACTTGATCTCGCTATTCTCCCGGCAGGTGTTCTCGATCCCTATTCGCCGCCGAGTCTCGACGATAGAGTTAAAGTCCCCCTCCGTATCAGTCCACTTTGGGGCATCGATCAAAAGGGTATGGA
>SEDW01000188.1 GCA_004193325.1 Pseudomonadota bacterium
ATCATCGCATCCATCGTGTTGATGACCCGATAGGCGATTGCGAGAGGCACTCCGCCGATACAAAAATAAAAGATGGGAGCGACAACACTGTCGCAAAGATTTTCGGCAAGAGAACTTGCGGCTCCTTCCACCAGCTCCTCTTCTGTCAACTGCGATGCGTCGCGGCTGCAGAGACTGCGGAGATCGTTTCGGGCTTCAATAAGATCTTTTCCGAGATTTTCTTCGACGGACTTGGCCGCTGCTATAAGAGCTTTAAGTGCGAAACTGGCTTTGAGAAGAAGAACCGCAAGCGTAATTCTAAGAACAGCGTCCCCGAGCGAGGCCAGCGCGAGGAAAGAGACCAACCAGAACAGGCCTGGAACGATAACAGCGATCGCGATACCGCCAGCCTTTTCCACCGACTCGGATTTGCCAAGAAAGAATTTTTCCGAAAATTTAATGCACTTGCCCATCCAGACCACGGGATGCACAGCGTTTGGATATTCGCCCAGAGTCTGATCGATTATAAAAGCGAGAAGCAGCACGATACAGCTTTCCAAGTACAATTATTGACCCGCCTGAAAGCTGTGCAATGGAATTCTAAATCCCATTACGGTGAAATAGACTTCCTTAGCCGATCGGCCGATGCCTTGCTGCAGTCGGCCGTTGAGATCGCGAAAGCGGCGGGATAAAGCATGCTCCGGAACAATGCCTAGGCCCACTTCATTACTCACCAGAATCAATGTTTTGCAGCTCTGAGAGAGCTGACTCAAATCGTGATATATTGAAGCTTCGCATTCGGCATCAGTCTTATCGCTGAAGATAAGGCTACTCAACCAGAGCGTGAGACAATCGATTACCACGGCATCCCACACTTTACCTTCGGCGAAATTCTCTCCGAGATCTGCAGTCTTCTCCAAAGTCTGAAAATCAGGTCGTTCGAGCTTATGCTGTTCGATTCGATCCGTCATCTCCTGGTCGAAGGCCTGAGCGGTAGCGATGAACAATCGTTCCTCGCCGGCTTTCCGAGCCAACTCAAGGGCGGTGCTGCTCTTTCCCGACCGGGCACCACCTGAGATCAATATCAGACGACAGTTACTATCGATCTTTAGCATCGTCATAATCCCTTTGCTGCGAGCGCACGTTCTTCGGCTTTGCGTTGAGCACGCCCTGCTTCGGTTTCGTTCCAGACCAGGATACCGCGGCGAATGACTTCATAGCAGGCTTGCCCGATTGCACTCCCGACTGCTGTGTGTTTACCTGCGTAATCTTCGAAGGGCCCAACATCAGGGCAAAGGATGGCCTGACAATCGGTGCCTGTCCCTGTGGCGATCAGGCCCGATACCCGGCTAACCACCTTTGCATCCATGATCGCTGCGGTCTTGGCTTCCGTCATGATCGCAAGAGCTTCAACCATCGCCGCATCGGATAAGCTCACGTTTACCCGGCAGGCTAGGTTGATCGTGCGGCTCGCCTCGAGGACGTTGACAGGATCACCCGCTCTCAACGCATTGCCGAGACCCGTAGTCGCAATGGCCTGCACCTCTATCTCGTCAAGGCTCACCGAAGCTTCCTGATAGAATTCAAGATAAGCACTGGTAAGTAGGATAAGTTTTTGAGAATTGAGATCTTCATCCCGAAACTGATTCCGAATCAGTTCTTTCGGACAAACATCTTTAGGAAGATCGGCGTTCCTCACTTGCAGCCAGATGACTTCATTCGTCTTCTGCAAGCCGCCGCCGATAATGGCCCAACTCAGACTTTTGTAATGAGCGGGCATCGTCCAACGCAGGCGCGGCATGCGCCCTTCGATGAGTTTGGGGTTTTCTGTTTGCTGAGCAGGGTCAGACGCCATGGCAATCAACTTTCGATGTCATGCACAGCATGACCTGTGATCGAGGCGCTGGTGATTGGTCTCAGATCGACGAAGAGTCGCTGGCGCACAGGGCATGGATCCATATCACAGACATTGCAGAAAGCCCGGTGACAAGGATCGATATGAAAGTTGATCTCCCCTTCCCCTTCGTAGTCTTCCAACACATCCTGTTCGAAATTCTTCGCAAAGGGATGCGCCTCATCAATCGTCCAAAACTCTGGCAGAACGAGGTGACTGTCTACGTGATGAAAACGGCCGCTCCGAATCACTTTCGTCAGGTGAATATCGATGACGCCCATGCGGCGATTCTTGGTGAAGGTCTTGGCGAGGAGATCGAGCGTCTCTGGATCGGTCTCATCAATGAGAGCAGCCGTCGAGCGGCGAAAGATTTTATAGCCTGAGTAAGAAAGATTAACAGCGATCAGCAAAGCTGCGACGGCATCAAAGGCCGGAATATCAAAAATCCACACCAAGGCGAGACCTAGGAGGGTGCCAGCAGTTGACCAGACATCAGAGAGAATATGCTGAGCGCTGGCGATCAAGGCTTCGGAGCGAGCCTTCTTCCCGATGCGTCCAATATAGAGACCGAGCACGAGATTCCCGAGAGCCGCGGCGGTGGCAAAATAAACACCGATGTCGATGTTATGGAGAGGGGCACCTTTGTAGAGAGCCTCGATTGCCTCCTTACCGATCATTACCCCGGCAAAAGCGATGAGTCCGCCCTCGAAGGCTGCGGAGAAGTATTCGAGCTTACCATGTCCATAAGGATGATTATCATCAGCAGGCGATACGACAGTTTTCATTAACATCAATGTGACGCCCGCAGCGAGAACATTGATGATACTCTCCATTGCATCAGACAAAATGGCCGTCGAGCCTGTCATCCAGTAGGCGTAAAATTTGAGCGCTAGGATAGCAATGCTGGCCGTGAATGAGATGATTGATGCTTTACGACTGATATCCATTGGCACCTTTTTGACTGATCGCTGACGTTGGCAGAAGACCTCATTATAGCGAGGGAGGGCTTAAGACCAATGTTTAAATCGCCTGCGAATCATTATCAGTGAGGGCCTACTCCAGCCGGTTATGACTGGGTTTGAAGAGGCTTCTACAGAGAATTACCAGGAGCCCTCATTGCGTTTTTTGGCAAGCATGGTCCTCGTCATCGCGATCTGACGACCGAGATCGAGCAATTCTTTTTGCAGCTCGGGACTAAGATGATGGCTCACGCTCGCAATGATTTCATCAATGCGTCTCGACCGAACGGTGATGGCGAGGACGCGGCTGAGGACGAGATTGAGTTCCTCGGCCTTGATGGGTTTGAGAACAAAGTCCATGGCTCCGAGTCGAACGGCTCGCATCAGATAATCGGAGGAGTCATATCCGGTTAAGAAAACGAAGGGCACAGTCACTCCCTGCACGTGACAGCGGGACAGCAAATCAAGTCCCGACTGGCCTTTCATCTTGATATCACAGAGTACAACCGAGATCGGCTCACGCTGCAGGACTTCCAGAGCCTCTTCCGCCGAACTCGCTTCCAAGGTCGTGGCACCCATGCGGTCGAGGGTCATACTTACGATTTCTCGAATGCCTGGCTCATCGTCGACGACCAGGACGAGCGGCTTCGATTTGAAACTGTCGCTGAGATTTTCCATTCGAGACCCCTTCTCATAAATTTCAGAAAATAATTTTCTGTCTCCAAAGAGAATCAGTGTAACAGAAAGAGAGCGCTGCAAAACAGCATTGTTTTCAGGGTTAAACCTCTTGCCTTCACTCGCTTTCAATAAAAATCGTTTCGACTTTAAAAAAAACTTCTTCAGAAATTTTTTCAGCGTGGGTGAAAGAAATTATCAACTCACCCATTGCTCAAAGAAAATTCTTGTTCTAGTGTTTTAAAATATTCAAGCCATGGATGGAGGTCTCAATGTTTCAGTATAGAAATCTGAGTATTGCCGCAATCATGTGTTTCGCACCGTTGGCGCAAGCGTCTACGATTGCCATCATCGACTCCGGCGTCGATATCAAACACCCGGACCTGGCCAGCAAAATCTGGACAAACCCCAGCGAGATCCTTAATAACAAGGATGATGACGGCAACGGGTACAGTGACGATATCAACGGTTGGAACTTCTTTGCGAACAACAACGTGATCATCGATCTGAAGTACACTTCGCTCTTCAGCACCGACATTGACACCTTCTTTGAGATCCAGGACAAATACCTCCTCGGTACTGCGACTCCTGAAGATCTAGCCTGGATCAAGGAAAAAGCGTCCGACGCAAACTTCGTCAGCTCCATCAACAAGTACGGGACCTTCGTTCATGGTACACACGTAGCCGGCATCACTGCCAAGGGCAACGATCTGGCCAAGATCCTGACTGTACGCCTTGTGCCAGTTGAGAATCCTCTTCTTTCCCTCAAGAAAGATCTGATCTCGGCAAACCGTTCCAAACGTGAAATGACCGATTTCAAAAAAGGCCTCATCAAAGCTGGTCTTTCGCTCCTGGCTTCGGCTCAGGGTACAGCTTTCGGTCTCGTCGGTGAATACGCAAACAGCGGCAGCGCTGATGTTGCGAACGCATCACTCGGCGTCGGAGCCGCTCAGGCCCGCATCATCGTCACTCCATTGGTCACACTCGCTGGCGGTCTCGCGACCGACACTGCTTTGATCGACGAACTCTCGATCCACTTCCTCACGGAAGCGGTCAAGGGCCAAAAGAAAATCGCCACCTCAGCTCCAGAGACACTTTTCGTCTTCGCAGCTGGTAACGACGGTACCAACAACGATGTCTTCCCAGTCGCTCCAGCGAACGCCAACCTCGAGAACACGATCTCAGTCGGCGCTTCCATCGACTATCAGGGTATCGCTCCTTTCTCTAACTACGGTAAGACTGTTGACGTCCTGGCTCCAGGTGTAGGCATCGTCTCGACCGTTCCAGGCAACCGTTACATGGCGCTTTCGGGCACAAGCCAGGCTTCACCGTTTGTTGCAGGCATCGCTGCCGGCATCAAAGATGCCAACGCAAACCTGACTCCAGCTCAAATGAAGGCGATCATCATCGGTACTGTTGATGTCAAAGCCAACCTCGTCGACAAAGTGAAATCATCTGGTATCGCCAACCGCGATCGCGCGATTCGTGCAGCTGAGCTGGCAAACAACGTTTCTGTCTCGGCTGCTATCACAGCTGCTCGTGCAGAAGTCGCGGATGTCGTTCCTACTGCTGAATTCATCAACCCAGAGAAAGTTATCCCGACTCAATTGGGATCTTCGATCATTACTGAGTAATTGTTCGGAATAGAGAATAGGAAAAGCCCTTGATCGCGAGATCAAGGGCTTCTTCTATGTGAGCCGGATCAGGGAGCCAGTAGCTCAAAGAGTGAGTTCATAACGACTTCGTGGAGTTTTGAATCTCCTTCGCCTTCTGAAACACTAACCTGAACTGAAATGGATTCCTGCAAGGCAATAAACTCTTCTTCTGTTCCGTTGAACTCCAGGACTCGGTCGAATTCTTCGTCGCTAGACTTAGAAAGTTTGACCTGATCTGGATTCTCGAGAACCGATGCCAGGGACCAATTCGCTTCATAGCGCTCTGGTTCAAGACTGAGTCTCTTGTCTCCTGCTTTGATCACCAAACCGATTCGAATCGGTTCTCCTTCCACACCCGGAAGAATCGTTCCCACCAAATACGCTCCGGTAACTTTGTGAGGAGGAGTGACTGAACCCTCTTCCTCTTCTGTTGGACCAGTGGCGACCGGTGGAATCTCGGTTTTCGCGGCTTCTACAACGTCTGACTTTACTTCGTTCCCGCTCGTGTCGGCTGCTGTGTTTCCACTCTCGCCGGTGATGCTGTTTCCACTAGATGCATCACCTGCTTGCTGGATGTCGGCCTGGCCGGGGTTTCGATCTCGGGATGCCTGTTGACCAGGATCCCCCGAACAGCCCCAGATTGAACTGAGCGCTATCATTAAGATGAAATGTTTCACAGTTTGTTCCTCCCCTCAAACACCCTATCGGAAATACCAAGCCGGGCTTGAAAAATTCTAGAGCGTTAGATCTAACACTCATAAACTCAGTGCCTTACAAACCAAGAAAATCTTAATTTCCATGGGTAAGGTTTTGGCGAAATGTTAACTCCTTTCGATTTCATTCGTCACGAACACGAAAAAAAGCCTGCCGAATCCTAGGATTGGCAGGTTTTTTTCAAGTCAAATTCCTTCAGAAGTTCATGTAGAGACTTCCGCCGAAGATCGTTCGCGTGGTCTTGGTCGGCAAAGTCGTCAGCAAAGCCTGAAGGTTAGGCGGAAGAGTCGCGATCCCATCGACAATGGTATCCGGAACTCTAAAGCAGAGTTCGCCATACTCTCCGAGGCAGCGACTCACGTAGGCCTCGGCGGTGATCTGCTTATAGAAGGTATAGGTCGCGGTCAGCCGCACGAG
>SEDW01000189.1 GCA_004193325.1 Pseudomonadota bacterium
GCACGTCTGCGGATGGACCGGACATATTTTTTTGTGAGCCTTGGGATTTATTTTGAGACTGTCTGGAAGAGAAATTTTGGTAAAGCGCAGCGCTGAAGAGGAGTAGAAGTGAAAGCCCTGCTCCTTGGAGCGCCCATCGTTTGTACTTGGGGGTTTCAGTCTTCATCATCGGCTTAAAGCCTCCGGCTGCATGCTGTTGCCAAGGTTTAGCCGAGCGACCAATCCTTGTCAAGCAACCATCCAAAACTGATCCCCTTAAGTGGTGACGCCGAAGAGAAGATGTCTTTTCGATTTAAAGAGCATTTAATCTAGGTTGAGGCTTCTTAAAAGGAGTCCCAAATGTGCCCTAGCTGTAGATCCCCAAAGCCGTTAATGAAAAATGGCACTTACGTTCGTAAATCCGATCGTAAGACCTTAAGGCGCTACAAATGTCCAGCCTGCAAAATCACAATGTCTGAGACATTTTTTAGCGTCGACTATCGCTTCCGGAAACGTTCAATCAATCAACTCACCTTTAGAGCTCTGTGTAGCGGCGTATCCCAACGCCGCTGTGGATTTTTAGTAGACATCAAGCCGATCGGCATCGCAAGGCGAGTGGTGAGGTTTGGGAGTTGTGCTGCATTTAATCTCGAGGCCTACCGCAATACGAGACCGAAAGCGACGGTTGTACAGATCGATGAAATGGAAAGCTTTGAACATACCAAATGTAAGCCCCTGACGATGCCCATTGCCGTTGAACAAGGAACTCGCAAGATCCTCAGCCTGAGGGTTGGATCCATTGCAGCAAAAGGAAAGCTCGCAGAAATCTCCCGAGCGAAATATGGCCGAAGACTTTGTCAGAGGAAGGCTTGTCTTGAAGCGGTTTTAAAGGAGGTTAGCAGCTGTTTTCTAGCAACTGGAATCATCAAGTCGGATGAGAGCAATCACTACCCGAAGCCTATCACCAGGGCTTTCCCCGATGCCACTCACGAGAGGTTCAAAGGACAGAGGGGATGCGTGACGGGTCAGGGGGAAATGAAACGAGGCGGTTACGACCCAATCTTTACCCTAAATCACTCCTACGCTATGTTTCGAGACAATCTAAAAACGTTGAGCCGCAGAACCTGGTGCACGTGCAAGAGGCCCGACAGACTACAATCGCTAATGAACATGTATGCGTGGTTTCATAATCTCTGGCTTGAACGCAAAAAAAGACCAGTCCATCTAGACTGGTCTATCATCACCAATTAAGGGGATCAGTTTTAAAGAAGCGGCTTGAACCAGCAAGTCGGTCTTGGACCAACTGTGAAGTCTTGTTTCAAACAGGTGTACTGGCCCGAAGCTTCTTCGGCCGCAGCAGTATTCCGTTTGCTACCAAGATCTTTGCCTGGGATGACAGCTGCATCGAAGTTTTGTGCACAGAGTGCGCCCGCGATGTAAGTGTCGAGACGGCATTGACCAGCTGGGTGCGAATGGTTCGTTGCTTTAACAACTGACTTATCAGTTGTTGTCCAATCGGCTTTGGTTCCGCCAAGTGTTGCGAGAAGTGTCGCCATCGACTTGGAACCGAGCAGGCTGCGGTAGCAAAGGTTTTGGTCATCTTCTGTGGTCCAGACGGAATCACAGAGTGACTTTGGATACTCAGTGATGGTTTCACGAGCGAGTGCGTTTTTCTCTTTTTGATCTTTCCAAAGATCGCGTGCACAGCTGAGTGTCGCGAAATAGTCAGAAGCACCTTCATCAGCAGCCCATGCTGAAGAGAATGGGTAACCGCCGAGGTGGTGACCGATCTCATGACAGAGAACGAGAGCGAAACCATCTGGAGTCGTCTCAGGACGACGAGCGAGGCCGCCGTACATGTTTACTGTCCAAGTATTAAAGAACTGGGTTGCACTCGCGTTGACAGTGCTGTCAGTCCATCGACGATTCACAGCGAATGTCGCATTGAAATTGGTCTTTAGGAATGGGCCGTAAAAAGCCACAGCTTCATCGATAATCTCGTTAAACTGAGCTTCCGTCATGTTGGCAGCTCGTTTGTTATCTTGGAGATGAAGATTGTTGGGTGGAAGGAAATCGGCGTAAGCAGCACTTCCTACCAGTGAAACAACGGCTAATAGCGACCGCGATAGTTTTGCTAGCATCTTCTCAGTTCCTCACAAAAGTTATGTACTGCTAACAATCATAATTGGTCGGCCGGCCAATTCAATTTCATAATAATAAACTTTTGACTTACTAGGTTTGACAGGCTTCTGCTGTCGCCTTAGATTTTCACCCATTGCTTTTCGGCGAATTATCAGGAGCAATATTTCGAAACTTTATTCTTTCTCAAATGTCGTTGGAGTCTATGTTCTGCCTGTATCGGGAGTCATGAACTCTACGAAACCCAAGACCAGGCTGCTTTTTAAGTTGATTCCAGCCTAGAGGACGTATGGGTGATGAGTTGCAATTTTTAATCGCCTCTCATCTTGAAAGACTGGACCTTTGAGAGAGTCTCAATTCGTCAGCGCTGTGCACCTATGGCATTTACGTCAGTGAGATGTGGGTGGATAGTCTAGGACAGACAGATTTTGGATGAGGAAGTCAGCGAATGCTGTTTTTGTGAGAAGGCGTTCTCACGATTTTTTCATTTAGGATTTGAGTCAAATCCCTTTAAAGGTGGCGTCCATAATTTATGCACGAATAAGAAAAGACCTCTCTCCGAAAGGAAAGAGGTCTCTAAAACTTTGGAAGATGAATTAGATACTTTGAGCTTTAGATGCCACGCCCGCAGCCGGCTTCTTAGCCAGTGCGTTGTAGTGGGCCGCAAGTTTTTGAGCACTTGGCGGCAGAGTCAGAGGTCCCTCGAGAGTCTCGAGAATGACGTTCTGAGTCTGACAGCTTATCGCAAACATGAGCCAATCGAGATTGGTTTCATAGTTGCTCGGCAGTTGGGCAAAGACCACCTTTTCAAAGCTACCCTGTCTCAGGAGGTTGAGAGCTGCTTTGACTTCGTTCTGCTTCACAGAGGATTCGTAGATACTCGAAGGAGTGCAACGAACCTTATCCCAAGTCAATCCCGCCGTCTTCATCCACTGGCGAATGCTTTGCCAGCAATCGGTGTCAGCGATAATCGTCTCCGGAAGAAACAACAGAACTTTACTCACTCTCAGCTCTCTCTATAAAGTTGATGGAAAAAAGAAGAAAGGTTGAGGCTAAAGCAAAGACCTTAGCCCGCCCTATACTTACTCTTTGTCAGCGGCTTTCTTACGAGCTGGCTTCGACTCGCTGCGCTCAGGCGCCGCGTTGATAGTCTTGTCAGTCGTGACTTTTTCGAGGCCGAAACCAAGCTTGGTCTTAAGTTCAAACTCGATAGTCGCCAGAGTCTCTGGATTGCTTTCGAGGAACTCTTTCGCCTTCTCGCGACCTTGACCCAGACGCTGCTCTTTGTAAGAGAACCAAGCACCTGTTTTGCTGATCACTTCGTGAGTTGCTGCCAAATCGATGAGGTCACCGATCTTGGAGATACCCTGACCGAACATGATGTCAAACTCAGCTTCGCGGAAAGGAGCTGCGACTTTGTTTTTGACGACTTTCACGCGAACGTGGTTACCGATGACGTCATCACCTTGCTTGATCGAAGCAACGCGGCGAATGTCGAGGCGAACCGACGAATAGAATTTAAGGGCGTTACCACCGGTGGTTGTTTCGGGGCTACCGAACATAACACCGATCTTCATACGGATCTGGTTGATGAAGACAACCGTACAGTTGGAACGCGCTACAGACGCGGTCAACTTACGAAGAGCCTGTGACATCAAACGAGCCTGGAGACCGACGTGCATGTCGCCCATCTCGCCTTCGATCTCAGCCTTTGGGGTCAAAGCAGCTACGGAGTCGACGATCACGATACTGACCGCATCACTGCGAACGAGCATGTCGACGATCTCTAGAGCCTGCTCACCAGTGTCTGGCTGCGAAACGAGGAGTTCTTCGAGATTCACACCGATGCGTTTGGCATAAGCTGTGTCGAGTGCATGTTCTGCGTCGACGAAAGCTGCAACGCCGCCGGCTTTTTGAACTTCAGCCGCAATATGGAGAGTCAAAGTGGTTTTACCGCTTGATTCTGGACCGTAAATTTCGACGATACGTCCGCGTGGAATACCGCCTATGCCGAGAGCTGCATCAAGTGAGATCGAACCAGTCGAAATAGCTTCAACCTTGTTCGCCTCTTGCTCCGCTGTTCCAAGACGCATAATGGCGCCTTTGCCGAACTGCTTCTCTATGGAGCTGACTGCCGCATCAATCGCTTTTGTACGCTCCGCTACGTTTTCAAAACCCATAGAAACGTTCTCCTAGTAGGAAAGTAATATAAGACGTCAACTCAACGATTTTTGCTTGGCGAGTTTCTCGAGACCCATCAAGGTCCCACCCACAACAGCCATCGGTACGAGCACAATCTGCAAAAGAGGGATCGTAAACCAGATACTCATCCCTAACATAGCCCAAGCATCGCTCCTAGCAAGCCTTATCCGTTGCCCTAGCTTCAATCCCCGCCTCGCGAGAGGGTAGTCATAAAAGTCCCAGGAGACTAGAAAAGCAGCACCGAAGAGGGCTAAAACATTTAGTCCCGGCACCATAAAAAACGCCAGAGACAAAATCCCAACCAGAAGCATTTTTTTAAGCTCTTCCGGTACGAGCCTGAAAGACTGCCAAAACGATAGCTCGTCTGTGGACTGAGGAAAAAACTCTTTTTCTATCGCCTGAGAGATGACTTCGTAAATCGGGGCAGCAATCACATTGCTAAGGATGAACCCGATGAGAAGAATCGCAACAAAAGCGCTGATATGAAAAAAGAGCAGAGCTAAGTAATACAGGATGACCCACAACCAACCCTGACCTGGCTCAAAGAGAAAAATCTTCAAAAGAGCTGCGTGATTCTGCAGAAATAGAGTCCCTGCCACCACCACACCGATGAGCCCAAGAAGACTTGGGATAAGCAAAAGAAGCAGATAGAAGGGGTGCTGCTTCAGCCATTTAACCCCTCTCCAATAAGTCTTGAATCCTCGTGCTAGTTCTGTAAATGGATACAAACTATGCCCTTATTGCTGCTTTTTGCCTGACAATTAATTACTCATCTTTGTCAGATAGCATGCCTGAAGAAGCTTTGTCTGTCTGCCCTTCATTGTCTAAGTCAAGCTGCCGATAGAAAGAGAAGAAGACAGCATTCTCAATCGGAAAACGAGAGACATCCATGCTAGAGTCAGTGCAGCGATGGAGGAAGAAGGGTGAGCCATACATTTTTATGGCACTCACAATTTGTAATCGTTATTCGCTTCGGAAGCAAACTGAAAATAGAAAGATATTTTCAAAGTCTTTACTGACTTGGTTTTCGTCAATCACTTTGTCTCTCTGCCTGATGAGCCAGGCCATTGCTCAGGACAAAGTCCAGGACAAGGCCCCCGAACTCAGCCTTCTCCCCTGGCAACTCATTGGTCTCGACAACGAGTTCGCCACGCGCAATACCAAAAAGCTTAAAGCCCTACACAGCCAGATTCAGGCGAGCCTTCTCACCGAAGCGAAGCCTCTCGACCTATGGATCGAGGCCGAAGGCCGCACGCTTCCGCTCAATCTCAAACACAGCCTTCATCCTGTTCAAAGCGGCAAAGCCAAGGGCAGTGTCTCAGCCCCCGCTTACGTTCTGCCCGTCCTCTGCCGCGTTGGAGAAGACATCGTGGTGGCCACCGAACTTCTCAACCTCTCCGATAACTTTCTCCTGAGCGCAAAGCAGCAATTCACCGCGCGCGCTGCGTGGGAGGGCGAAAGCGCTCCGATCACAATCGCTGACAACTGGGGACAGGAGCTCTTCGAAAAGATCCGTCTTCCGGAAACCGAGGCCGCTGCTTTCAAGGTCGATCTCGGTCTTCTGCGCAGCAGTCACAATACGATCAAAGGCAGTCATGAGTGTTTGAATATGCTCGTCGCCCACGAACTGCAAAAGACCATGATGGTGCCGACGCCACTCGATCTTCTCGAAGGTTATCGCCTTCGCCAGACCCTCCTCACAGGCAGCGCACCGAAGCGCAGCACCCGAACCTTTCTACTCGACTGGGGCCGCGATCCCAAGGGTCCAAAACTCGCCGCGCAGGTGATCAGCAGCGAATCGGTGCTCGGTAGCCCGATGAAACCAAGAGGTCCACTGACCTTTGAAATCAAGAGCGCAGAAAATCGTATCGAGCTGCCTGAAGACTTTAAGCAGGCACTCAATGATTTTAGAAGCCAGCTCCTCACAGAGGACAAACCACAAGTCGCCAAAGTCTATGGAGCCTGGGTCTATC
>SEDW01001124.1 GCA_004193325.1 Pseudomonadota bacterium
CAAATCGCTAATTGCGAGAGCAATGTGCAGTCGACGATGACGGAATTTCATTTGAAGAACACCGATGATTCGGAGGCAACGCGTAAGGCGGAAGCTGTTTTGTTCGAACGAGAACAAAGCGTCTGCGACCGCATTCGCGATCGCTATGGATTGGCTAACCAAACTCCAGAGCCAACCGATTCGTGGGGTCAGGATCGGCCGTTTGACAGCAATGGCTACTATCAGGACACTACTGCTAGGGACGTCCTAACAGGTGCCGCTCTTGGTGCGGGAGCAACTTATTTGCTCGACCGCAATCGCCGTCAGACGACGAATAATGGCTACAGAAACCAAAACTACGATGACAGCCGCTATCGGAATTCGCCTGACTACCAAAAGCCTGCACCCAAGGTGGCGCCGCCTCGCCGATATGCTCGGCCGTCACGGGGAATTTTTCGTGGGAGAAGGCGTTAACTTTTTTGAAAACAATTGATTAGAAGACGACGGCATCGCAGGTGATGGAACAAATCTCTTCATTGTCTGTCGATGTCGCCGCAATTTTTACGATCTGCTCACTCGCCTCACGAATGATCTCACGAATCTTGAGCTGATCCTCTTTGCTAACGGCAAAGATAATGGTGGCATGTAAATTCTTGGAGTTGTTTCGCTCGAACTGAGCAATGGTTGCCCGGCGCATGGATCGATGATGAAGACCCATGATGTCACGACTTTGATGCAGCCCCATGCCTGCGAAGAGTTGTCTGTAGCCTTCACCCTCACGCTCGACAAGTTTCATGCGCTCGAGGAGCTGTATAGACCGCTCGACAAGGTCCAGGGGAAGTAGAAGCTTCGAAGCGAGAGCATTCGCCGTGCTGAGTTCAGGGATTCTCAAAGCGACACGAATTGTGCTGTTGTGCCAGCTCGAATAATATTCGACGGCATCTTTATAATCCATTTCCACATGAACGAGATCATTGGCCGGAAGGGAATCTGTCAAGTGACGAAGTTCGTCCAATCTCAATTTGAGTTTGGACTTCAAGCTTTCGGAGTTTGATCGCTCGTAGTTAACGAGAGTGAGGAAGTACTCGGTTTCGTTTCGCGTTAAATTCCAAAAGTCACAGAGGCCCGAGGCTTGATCGGGGGTGAGTTGGGATTCACCTTTGAGGACGTGCGAGAAGAACGAACTATGGCAGAGGGCAGCCGTTGCCATCAGGCTCTGGTAGCCGCGGATGCTCTTATTATCGCGGATCTTCTCGAGAATGATCTCGCGGTAGCTATTAAAGATCCAGACGGCCATTTCCAATTCCTCTTGAAGTCTTTCAGGGCA
>SEDW01001125.1 GCA_004193325.1 Pseudomonadota bacterium
TAGGCGACGATCGCAAGCAGAGGAAGCGTCAGGACTAAGGCAAAGAGGAAATGCCTTTTAAAAGCGCCCCAGATCGAATCGATCAGGAACCAGGAGTCACCATCATCGTGTCGGGAATGCTGTCGCTGGTCTTGCATGGATTTTGGCCCTTAAGGATTACTCGGCGATGATTACGTCGCCAGTCTCTACTGTGATGCCGTCGACGAATTTGTCGCCTGCGAGTATGTCTTCGTATTGCAAAGCGTAGCGTTTGACTTTGCTATTGCCGATCTGTCTGACGAGTATGATGCGGCCCGAGGCAAAATCTGTGAGACCGCCGGCCAGAGTCAGGGCCTGCAAAATGTTCGTTTCCGAACTTAAATTCAAGGCGCCGATTCTCTTCACTTCGCCGTTGAAGAAGACCTGAAAGCTCTTCACGCTAGGGAGCGAGACCGCTACGCGCGGGCTCTTGATGTAGGTATCGAGAGCTGCTTCGAGACGCTTGGTCAAAACCTGGCTGCTCATACCGCTGACATTCAGAGTATTGATCAAGGGAAAGGCCAGTATCCCTGTGGGCGAGACGGTAAAGCGACCGCTCAATTTATCTTCGCCAAAGACAAAGATATCGAGCTGGTCTCCCGGTCCGATCATAAAGGTGCCCTGGCGGGTAAAGGTCTTACTGGCCTGGAGTTCCGAAACCGGATCAGCAGGGATACGTGAGGAGCAGGCTGGGGCCAGACTGAGGAGCATTGCAAAGAGAACGTATTTCATGGGCGAGCCCTTCCGTTAATGTGCAGCTTGAGTCACACCGATGCCGACGAGAAACTCCGAACTCTTTTCGTCGGTGCGTTCGTAGTCCATCTTTTCGATGATGAACGCCGAACCCTCGAAGAAATTATAGTAGGAGCGATTGTAGTAGTAGCGCATGTGGGTCTTGATGCGGGCACCAAGCACTTTTTCGTAGGCGTTGACGTTACCGTAGTTGTCCCGATGAATCGATTCAACAACGGCTTCGGCCTTGAGACTGTACTTGAGGCCATCGCTAAGCCCCAACCGCACACCAGCTCCGATTCTAAAATCGTGAGGATAGCTGCGATAGTCCTGACTTGCCATTGGGCGGTGGCGATAGCTGAGAGGGATGATCATACCGAAGCCTGAATCTGTCTCTTTCTCGAGGAGAGAGCCGAGTTTCCACTCGATCTTATAGTCTTCAAACGTCGCGTCATCCTTCTCGTCCTCGCGGTGAATCGCGCCAGAGAATTGAAGACGTTCATGGTAGCCGAGATTCCAGTACGCACTGTCGCGCATGATACCCGCTCGTTCTCC
>SEDW01001126.1 GCA_004193325.1 Pseudomonadota bacterium
CGGGTTACCGGGGATCGCAGTCGTGCGGGAATTATTGCCAGTGAGGTCTGTGAGAGCGTGCATCGAGACCTCCTGTCGAGCTGGACAGAGCGGGACATTCGCATTGAACTCTTCGCCTACGCCTACGAAGTGAATCTCGATGCTCAGCGCGGGATCGATAAAAATTTTCTTGAGTCGTACTACCGCAATCAGTTCGACGAAGTGGTGAAGATCAGCATCTACTATCCACTTGAGAATCTGCTGCTGGAAATGGGCATCATCAAAGCCCTCACGGCTCTCCTGATCTATCGCTACGAATTTAATCATCTGGAAGTGGCAAGGATTTTAGGCAAGTCGATGGAAGATGTGGAGGCGGATGTGAAAGCCATCGCGAAACACGCTCGAGCGCACCCCAAGATCAAGATGGCGGAAATGATCAATCTGCCGGTCTACAATTTTCTGACGATTCCCGACTATCACCCAACCGCTATCAGTCACATTCTGGTGAACATGAAGTCGGAGGAGGAGCCGTTCGACTGGCGCCTCCCAAAGATCATTGCCCTTGTACTTGCGGGTCTGATCATTGGCTATGCCGTCTATAGAATGCTGCGCTAGACCGAAAGGCCGCTCGTCGAAAGGCCGAGAGTTCCCAGAAATTCATCATTATAAAGTTTGGAAGCTGACCTTTCGCCAAGATCGCAGGCGATCGTCACAATCCGTTTGCCTCGGCCCAGCGATCGGGCAAGGCGGAGAGCTGCAGCCACATTCAAAGCACTGCTGCTACCCAAGAGAATTCCATCGTGGTCCCGAACGTGCCGGGAGATCGTCACAAGCTCCTGATCGGAGATCTGGTAGGCATCGTCGATCTTCGCTTCCTTGAAATTGGCGACAAGACGCATGATGCCAATGCCTTCTGTTATCGAAGAGCCTTTGGATGCAAACTGGCCCGTCTTGAGGTAGGAGAAAAGGCCCGAACCATCGGGATCGACCAGCATGGTTTTGATCTTGGGATTTTTTTCTTTGAGAAAACGACTGCAGCCCGCGAGCGTTCCACCCGTACCAGCGGCCGCAACAAAACCATCGACAAATCCAGCTGTTTGCTCCCAGATCTCAGGGCCTGTCGTCTCATAGTGAGCGCGAAAGTTTGAGAGATTCTCAAATTGATTCGCCCACCAGTATTTGCCTGGCTCCGCCTCGGCCATGCGTCTGGCTGTGTGGTAAAAATGGTTTTGATTGGCGAAGGGTACGGCGTCGACAAGAATGAGTTCGGCGCCGTAGAGCGAGATCATCTTCTCTTTCTCAGGAGTCTGACCCTTAGGCAT
>SEDW01001127.1 GCA_004193325.1 Pseudomonadota bacterium
CAAGCGCTGCGGCCAGAGCCTCTTCTGCATGATTCCCGATCTCTTTATTATCTTCGAGAGAATATCCAAAAAAGCAGAGGATACCGTCACCAAGTGTTTTATTAACGATGCCGCCGTGTTTATGGATGACTGTCGTCATCGATTCCACCAGATGCTGGAGACCCTCGAACGCCACCCTTGGCAATTGATTTTCGACCATGAGCGAAAAGCCCACAATGTCGATGAACACTACGGTCACAACACGCTCACGAGCCTGGAGCGAAAGTTTTTCAGGGTTTCTCTGCAGCATTTTCAGAGCCTCGGGGCGCACCACACCTTCGAGCGTGGACCGAATCATGCGGGCTTTGCGTTCGGCGATATAGATCCTTTGGAGGAGTAGACTGACGCCAACCCCCACGATCGCCGTTTGCGGCAGGAGAAAGGGCAGGATCATACCCTTGTAACTGAAGCTGGCGATGCAGGTTGCAATCCAGGTTCCAGACACAGCGATAAGAGCCAGAACCAGAGTCGAAGGCCCCATCCACCATCCGAAGTAGGCTACCGCCGCAGCAAAACCCAAGATGAGGATGCCCTCGATTTCCATGTTCTGCAGCTGAGATTTTTGGAGAATACTGTTCAGGACACTGGCATGGAGGAAGGCGCCGGGAACCAGACCGACTGGAGTCGGCTTGAAATCGACGTTGCCGGTATAAAACAAGGGAATGATAAACACAAAATCGCCGGGAACAACGGTCGCAAGACGCGCTTTTGCATTCTCAGGGAGAGTGAGCTTATAGATGGAATTCACTTTTTCAGTGATCTTTTGAACACCCAGATAATTCACCGGTGCACTGCCATCAGCATTGAGAGGAATTTCGCCGCCGTTTACAATCAGACGATTTTGCTGAAAAAGCACATCGTCAAAGGGCATAAGCATGATCTGGGGGACGGTCTTGTTATCCTTAAGACGAAGAAAGGGAAAATAGCTGCCTTCATCATTCCCGTAAAGAATATGACCTGCATGATTGAAAACTGAACGCAACGAAGCATGCGATCCGTAGATCGTCGACTTCCGATAATCGCCCATAGGCAATTTGTCGATTTGTTCCTGCTCCGTGCCTGGAATTCTATTATTCGGATCGATGTAGCTTGCGATACCGTAAGCGGGCTTATCCAGATCGAGAGGAACCCGTCCCTCGATTGAGGAATTGGATGCATAGACCCCAGTGTAGATAGGTGTCTTGATTGCTTTCAGACGAACGAGCGCTTTTCTGCCTTCTTCGGTGGATTCCATATTCTGGAGCGAAAACATCGCATCGATG
>SEDW01001128.1 GCA_004193325.1 Pseudomonadota bacterium
CGGGTTACCGGGGATCGCAGTCGTGCGGGAATTATTGCCAGTGAGGTCTGTGAGAGCGTGCATCGAGACCTCCTGTCGAGCTGGACAGAGCGGGACATTCGCATTGAACTCTTCGCCTATGCCTACGAAGTGAATCTCGATGCTCAGCGCGGGATCGATAAGAATTTTCTTGAGTCGTACTACCGCAATCAGTTCGACGAAGTGGTGAAGATCAGCATCTACTACCCACTTGAGAATCTGCTGCTGGAAATGGGCATCATCAAAGCCCTCACGGCTCTGCTGATCTACCGCTACGAATTTAATCATCTGGAAGTGGCAAGGATTTTAGGCAAGTCGATGGAAGATGTGGAGGCGGATGTGAAAGCCATCGCTAAGCACGCGCGGGCCCATCCCAAAATCAAAATGCCGGAAATGATCAATCTGCCGGTCTACAATTTTCTGACGATTCCCGACTATCACCCAACCGCCATCAGTCACATTCTCGTAAACATGAAATCGGAGGAGGAGCCGTTCGACTGGCGCCTCCCAAAGATCATTGCTCTTGTGCTTGCGGGTCTCATCATTGGCTACGCCGTGTATAGAATGCTGCGCTAGACCGAAAGGCCGCTCGTCGAGAGGCCGAGAGTCCCCAGAAATTCATCATTATAAAGTTTGGAAGCTGACCTTTCGCCAAGATCACAGGCGATCGTCACAATCCGTTTGCCTTGACCGAGCGATCGAGCCAGGCGGAGAGCTGCAGCCACATTCAAAGCACTGCTGCTACCCAAGAGAATTCCATCATGGTCCCGAACATGTCTTGAGATCGTCACAAGCTCCTGGTCGGAGATCTGGTATGCATCGTCGATCTTTGCTTCCTTGAAATTGGCGACCAGACGCATGATGCCAATGCCTTCTGTTATCGATGAGCCTTTGGATGCGAACTGGCCCGTCTTGAGGTAGGAGAAAAGGCCCGAACCATCGGGATCGACCAGCATGGTTTTGATCTTGGGATTTTTTTCTTTGAGAAAACGACTGCAGCCCGCGAGCGTTCCGCCCGTACCAGCCGCTGCAACAAAACCATCGACAAATCCAGCCGTTTGCTCCCAGATCTCAGGGCCTGTCGTATCGTAGTGAGCGCGAAAGTTTGAGAGATTCTCAAATTGATTCGCCCACCAGTATTTGCCCGGCTCCGCCTCGGCCATACGTCTGGCTGTGTGGTAAAAATGGTTTTGATTGGCGAAGGGTACGGCGTCGACAAGAATGAGTTCGGCGCCGTAGAGCGAGATCATCTTCTCTTTCTCAGGAGTCTGACCCTTAGGCAT
>SEDW01001129.1 GCA_004193325.1 Pseudomonadota bacterium
GCGAAGATGGCTTCGCTTGGGGAAATGGCGGGAAGTATTGCTCACGAGATCAATAACCCACTGGCAATCATCAACTTTAAAACGGATATGATTCGAAATCGGGTCGCTGAAGGCAGCATCGAACCTGTGCAGATTGAAAGTGCCCTGATGGATATCAAAAATACGGCCAAACGCATTGCCAAGATCGTCAAGGGCCTTCGCCACTTTTCGCGCAACAGTGATGGCGATCCGATGGAGATCGTTCCATTCAATAAGATTCTCGAAGAGACTGTCCAACTCTGTGATCAGCGCTTTCGCAATAGCGGTATTGGTCTTCACGTAAATTACAGTCGAGACGATGTCATCGAATGTCGCCCCATACAGATTTCACAAATTCTCATGAACTTATTGAATAACGCCTTTGATGCCGTAAGTTCTATGGAAGAACGCTGGGTAAAGGTCGATATAGCTGCAGACGAACACTCCCTCAAAATCCGTGTGATAGACAGTGGTCACGGGATCCCGGTTGGTATCGTCGACAAGCTCATGGAGCCGTTCTTTACGACCAAAGACGTGGGCCAAGGGACAGGTCTTGGCTTAAGCATTTCTAATGGCGTGGCCATGGCTCATAGGGGCCGCATTGCCTACGAACTCTACAAAGGCAACACCTCTTTCATCCTTGATTTGCCTAAAAAACAGCACCCAGTTCATATTCAAAGCGCTTAATTCCAATATTTCAAACCAAAAAAAGCGCCCTCTTCAGGGCGCTCGATTTTTTGTGTTAGAGAATAGGAATCAGCCGATCTTACGACGAAGTGAATCTTCAAACTTCAAAATGTCACTCGCATCCACTTCAACGTTCGCGTACTCATTATCGCTGGGTGTGCTTGCAAAAAGCTCACGATTTTTAGGATGATGGAGCAGACTACCTGGTGTTTGTGTCTATCAACGGCGAACGATACCTGGGCCTCGATGGGCTTGGTTGAGAACTTGGCTACCTCTGTGTTGATTTTGCTGCGGGCGTAGTCCTGAAGGGCTTCCGATGTTGGCATGTGCTTAAAAGCAAATCGAAACTGCATAGGATGGGCTCCAAAAACCTGTTGATGGGAGTGAGAGCTTAGTCATCAAAGCCTATGGATATCCTGGAGTAAGGAGTCTCCGTCTCTCACATTAATTCTATTATCGGCATATGCGCGGCAAAGGTGTAGGGCCGAAAATTGCCTCATCAAAGGTTTTTTGCCTCTGTCGAGACCTTGCGTAATCTATGGATTTTTTCTAAACATAGAGATGCTTTTAAGCGATGAGGAATGCTGTGCAGCAAGATTTAGCGACCCCTGGAACGGCAAATTTGACCATCCTCCAAGGCGAGTTGCAAAAAATATCCTTTCAAAACAGCGAAAACGGTTGGACTGTCGCACGCTTACGCACGTCCGAAGCCGAGCCCATCGTGACCGTGGTAGGCCACTTCGGCAAGATCAAACCCGGGGAATTCTGCGAGGTCCACGGCGAGTGGACCGAAAGCAAGAAGTTCGGCAAACAATTCAAAGCATTACACATCAATATCATCTATCCCAAGAGCGTTGCGGGAATCCTGCGTTATTTAAAATCAGGCGTAATTAAAGGCATCGGCGAGAAAACTGCCGAAGCCATTGTTCAACATTTCGGCGATCAGACTCTCGAAGTGCTCGACAACGATCCCGATCGACTCCTTACCATTCCGAAGATTGGTAAGCGTAAGAAGATGGAAATCATCAAGGCCTGGAATGAGCGCAAACGCTTCCGTGACGTAGAGATCTTTTTAAGCTCGCAGGGAATTTCTCCAGCCTTTATTACCCGCATTATTCGTATCTATGGGGCCGATGCTCCCGATCGGGTTGCGCAGGATCCCTACTGTTTGGCGCGAGACATTCCTGGCATAGGATTTATCACAGCCGATGGAGTCGCTCAGCAAGTGGGAATCGC
>SEDW01001130.1 GCA_004193325.1 Pseudomonadota bacterium
GTAGTGTCAGGCGTTTTAAATGTCTTTTTGGCGAGCCAAAAGTCCTGCCATTTCTTCTCGATGAGCTTGTGATCGTAATCCACTTGCGCCTGGTCCATGGGTTTTAGGTCTCCGTTGCCGTTAGGACGCAAACCATAACACATTATCGGCCAAGCCCTCAAGAAGGGCTGTGACCGCTGGGGACTTCATTTTTGCAGGATTTCGAAAGCGGCGCTTTTACTTAATTTTGAAAGAGTCCGCCTGGAATTTGAACTGAATGTAGGTGAGGAAAAAGTCCAGTATCAAAATGGCAACGTAACTGTTTACAACAGCGCGTGTCGTCGCTCGGCCCACACCCTTGGCACCGCCCTGAGCGTTAAAACCTTCATAGCATCCGATGGTTGCGAAGATAAATCCGAAGAGCATCGCCTTTTGCACACCCATCATGAGGTCATCGGTGTCGATGATCCATTCGATCTTGGCAAAGAAGTCGGCAATGTCGACGTTGTAGAAAAGCACACCGACACCAAAGGCTGAAAGAACGCCGGATACGACCATGAGGCTCGAGAGGAGCGGCATCATGAGAACCGAGGCCAAAACTCTTGGCGCGATCAAATAATTGTAGGGGTCAACGGCCATGACGCGCATCGCATCGATCTGTTCATTCACCTTCATCGAGGCGATCTCAGCGGCCATCGCCGAACCGGCGCGAGCGGTGACGAGGAAGGCTCCCACGACCGGGGCGAGTTCGCGGGCCAGCGCAAAGCCAGTCGCGGCACCGATCATCGATTCCATACCAAAAACCAAAAAGATCTCACCGAGCTGAAAGCCGAAAATCCCGCCGATCATTGCACCGGCAAGGATGCAGATCACAAGACTTCGGTTTCCTACGAACTCGAGCTGAGCCATGAGGAGACTGGTTTTAACGAAGGGTTTAAATGTTCTTCTCACGCTGTTGCCAACGAAGACTGCGTAGTCACCCATGCCCTGAACGGAGCTTTGAACGAGTGAGCCCAAGGCTCTTGAGACGTAGGCTACAGGCAAGGTTTTTACTCCGTGGACTCTTCAGCTCGTACCGAAGAGAGTGACTAAACGCGGCCAATGAAGCGTATAACAAGATTGGCATTCTATGGCAGCTCATCTATAATCGACAGATCTTATCATTTCGAGTCGAAATCTCATCAGCATGGAGATGACAGCGTGAAGTTTAAACCTCAGGCCTTTGCTCTACTCTTCGCATTTGGCGTGGCTTCGGGCGCTGCATCGAACGCCTTCGCACTCTGTACGACCATCATCAAAGGTCCCGTTGCTATCGACGT
>SEDW01001131.1 GCA_004193325.1 Pseudomonadota bacterium
GGGCGCCTGCAGTGCGAACAACGATGTTCAGTGCGGCAAGAATAAATCATTTCCGAATAACGACAACACTACGACGACCGACATGGAGCTGAGGCCTTACTCGCTCGATCAGCGTCTGGCTGATACCATCGGCAAAAACTCAACGCGCGCTTCGATCAATATGGGTATCCACACCAAGGTGAAGGGGAATCCATTTCCTGAACCGATTTCCTGGAACTCAAAAGGCAATCCGAATTTTCCTGAAGACAATCCCAAATCAGTCTACGACGATCTCTTTGGTAAATTCACTGTGCCTACTGGGGGATCCAGCACCCAAAGTGATGCTGTGATTGCCGTATCAACAGGCAAAAAAAGAATTGTCGACTATCTTCTCGGCGATTTGAAAAAAGTTAAATCAGCTCTCGGAGCCCACGAAGCGTCTGCATTCGAAGCGCATCTCACAGCTCTCGACGAGATTAACCGCGATCTCGTCAACGCCATGAACACGGGTACCAGTAACAATAATAGTGGCAATGGCGGCTCAGTTGCGACCAGTCCAAAGTGCGATCCAAAGACCAGCATCAGCGGTCTCTTTCCAACGAAAATGGACAACGAGTGGTACTACCAGACTGCCCTTGCTCCCCAGGTGTTCCGCCTGCAAAGAGCGATTATGGTTCAGGCCATGGCCTGTAATATCACCCGGGTTGGTGTTTGGCAGATGGGTTGCTCGCATCAGGAGAGCAACATGCCCTCGGAAGGCGTCGTGGATAACCCCAGCGTAAGTCTTCATCTCCAGGCCCATAGCGACAACGATAGTTTTGCAAGTAACCAGCAGGGAATGATGCGTGAGATCGCCAAGATGGTCACCGAGATGAAGGCCGTTTCCTTCGGCGACAAATCGCTTTTCGATGAGACTCTCGTCTACGTTGCCACCGATATCGGTGACAATGCGGCTGGTCACGGCGGCAGCAATATCGCTGCCTTCTTGCTTGGAACGCTCGGTGGGAAAATCAAGGGCGGCCGTCAGATTCATGAGAAATCGGGCAAGCCTTATAATCATCTTCTCGTAACCGTGGGTCAGCTCATGGGTATGACCGATTTGAAAACGATTGGCAACACAAAGGCTGTGGGGCCTGTCGCTGCGGTCACAGGCTGAATGTTTGAAATGAATTATCACGGCACGGATAGTGGGGCTTTGTCATGAAATTACGACTCTTTGGTTTCGCAATATTGATAAGTTTGAGCGCTTGTTCCAAGCCGCCCAAGACGCTCGACAGATCGGCCCGAAATAACGGGGACTCCACGCCCAATCTGCCTCA
>SEDW01001132.1 GCA_004193325.1 Pseudomonadota bacterium
ACCATCGTCAGAGACACTTCCCTTCCCATTGTCTCGTCTTTCGCCGCTGCGAATAGCGCGATCGACGGCTATATCAACACCAGTGAGAAATTAAGTTCGACGGCCCTCTGGGCCCTTTCACAGAGTGGTTCAATCGCGACCAGCTTTACGCTCCCTCTTGAAGATGCAGGCGCTGCGGTCGTATGCAATAGTTCCTCAAACTATACAGAGAGCGGCATCGCAGCTGCGACGGCTCTTGCATCGGATGGTCCCTGGGTCCTTTGCGCGCGACTTATCAACGCCGCTGGAAACAGGATTTATGTAAAGTCAGCGACCATCATCCGCGATACGCAAGCCCCAATCTTAAGCTCCCTCGACAGAGCAAACGCCGCTCTCGACGGTACCATTAATCAAGCCGAACGATTGAGCACGGCGCCCTTATGGACATTGGTTGCTGCGGGTTATACCAGTGTTTCCTACTCGGCCGCGATGAATGATAGCGGCGCCAGCCTGCTCTGTGACGGCACCGCAAGCTACAGTCTCAGCACTATTTCAGCTGCTTCCAGCTTGAGTGTCGACGGAACTTATGCGTCGTGTGTACGGTTGATCGATGCAGCTGGAAATATCACCTTTGGGAAATCAGAGCAGGTCGTGCGTGACACCACAGGCCCTGTCCTAAGCTCTCTGAATCCAAGCGGCGATGCAAGCGATGGCTTTATCAATGGAGCGGAGACTGGGAGCACCCTAGCACTGTGGGCACTCGTACAAACAGGCGCTACAAGTATAAGTTACACGTCAGTCCAAAGCGATACGGGCGGCCTTCTCCAGTGTGATGCATCCAAAACTTATGATGAATCATCGATCGCCCTTGGCACAGACCTTGTCGCTGATGGCGCTTATTCTATCTGCGTGAAGCTCGTCGACGGCGAAGGCAATGTCACCTTCGGTAAGGCGGGCCAGGTGGTCAAAGGCACAAGCGGCCCTATCTTTGGAACACTCGCTCGGGCGAACGCGGCGCTTGACGGCGCTATCAACGATGCGGAGAAAGCGCTTAGCTCGGCACTCTGGACTCTGACTCAAACCGGTTCGACGACAACAACTTACACCAACCTTCTGAGCGATGCGGCAGGTCTAGTCGTTTGTGATGCCTCACAAAGCTATTCACAAAGCACAATTCCGGTCGTCAGTGACTTGAGCGGCGATGGCACCTGGGTGATCTGTGCGAAACTGGTCGATTCGCTCGCGAATACCAGCTATGGAAAATCCGACTTCATCATTCGAGACATCATTGCCCCGAGCTTCACATCCTTGAGTTCT
>SEDW01001133.1 GCA_004193325.1 Pseudomonadota bacterium
GGCGGACACTGTGCAGACTCTTCTGCTCATCGGTCACAACCCTGGCTGGTCCGACGCAGCGTCTCTCCTGAGTGGGAATCCAGTTGGACTGGACACGGCAGAGGCAGCCATTCTAGAAAAAGTCGGTGAATCCTGGACAGGAGCGATCAGCGATCCAGGGCTCTGGCGTCTCAAGGGCATCGTTCCCTAAATTTCGACTCATCTCCCCAAAAAATCCTACGCCCAGACTTGCTCTCGACAATTTGAATCATTATACAGGGCACTGGGCTTTTGCTGAGGTGTCCGATGTTTGCTCACGTTATGAAATCTGTTCTTAAAATATTCTTAATCACTTCGCTCTTGAGCGCAGAGTTCTCATCTGCCTACGCACAGGGCATATTCTCCTCCGGCAAATCCACAACCTCCGACGCCGACAAGCAAGAGATCGAAAACTCCGAATCACCGCGCTTTATGATGCGGCGTTTCGTGGAAATTCTTAATAATGAAAATGTCGAAGAAGCTTTTAACTATGTGGAGTTTCCCAAAGGCCTGAATATTGAGGCAAAGCGAAAGCTCGTCGAAGAGCTGATGGAAGTCCTCAACAAAAGGGGAAACATCGATCTCGCGCTGATATCCAATAATCCAAGCGGCAGTCTCTCGGACGATGTCAAACCTGAGATGGAAAAGATCGGCACGATTCTCACAACGCCCAACAGTTTTCCTATCATGCTGCGCTTCAGTACAGATAAGACACGCAAGGGCTGGCGCTTCGCTTCGGAATTTATGGAAAGAATTCCCGACGTCGCGGAAACTCTTCATCTCAGTAGTTTTGAAAACAAACTTCCGCCTCAGCTCGTCGCTCATAAACTTTTCGGTATCAAAATCTGGCAATGGATCGGCCTCGCGATTGCGATTGCGATATCAGTCCTGGCATCGATGCTCCTGTCCTGGGTGCTCTTTCACATCATGAAGCGTCTTGTCAGCCGCCTGCAGCTGGTGGTTCCCGATGAAATCTTCATGAGCTTTATCACCCCACTGCGGCTCTTCACGGGGCTCTTCGTCTTTGGTTTTGCCATTCTCTTTCTCGACACCGATCTTGGGTTCCGGCAAAAGCTTGGCTACTTCGAAAGCGTTACCCTTACACTGACCTTCAGTATCTTCGCTCTCCGTCTTACAGCTGCCGCCATCGAGTTGAGCCGTCTCAGTTACGAGCGCCAAGGCAAAACCAACTCCACGGCGATGCTGGGACCGATTCGCAAGGGCCTTAGCGTCCTCATCGTTGTGCTCTGTGCGATCTCGTTGATGAGAAATCTCGG
>SEDW01001134.1 GCA_004193325.1 Pseudomonadota bacterium
TCCGTTGCGGGAGATAGCAGCACTCTCATCTCACCGGAAATCGCCAATCCGCCTGTCGCAGTCGCTGGCGCATCCCTCACCTGCTCTCTCACATCAGCGAATAGCGTTCTGCATTGTGGTACTTATATTAATGCTAAGAAGGTTGATCTCAAGCCTGAGAAGTTCTACTACGATCCTGGATCAAGCGCAGGATCGCAGAATCAAGCGACCTGGACAGAAATTGCAATGACCTCTGTCGATCTCGGGGAATACAAAGCACCAGCACCCAGTAACCTACCGAAGTCTTTCGTTGTGATCATGCGCTACACCGATTCTAAGACAAACTACATCGAACACCTAGCCGCTCAGGTGGGCGTCGGAACGCTAAATTATCAAAACATTGTGAAAAATGGCGATTTTGAATCCGAATTCCCCATGACTGGCAAATCAGAGGATTTTTTAGCAGGAAGCAAAGCGAGCACGAATTGGAGTATTGGCACCTTTCCTGAATCCGCTTGTAGCAAGGACTCCATTCTTCGCATTCAGAACGCTGATGCAGGTCATTTCCTCGAAAATGGCCGTTGGGCCTCACTCGATTCAAAATGCGCCCTAGCAGCAGGCACAAGTCCGACCGCACCGAGCATCATGCAAGCAATTGTCACAAAGCAGGACAATTTCTACTTTGTCAGCTTTCAAGCACGACTCCAAACCGAAGCTCCAAATGGTGATATCGGCTCAACGCTACGTGTCCAATGGGGTTCTGGCGGCGAAGCCAGATCGCTCACGTTTGCTCCGACAAGTACGAGTTGGCAAACCTATAGCTATAATTCCACTGCGAATGCCGAACTTGTGAAATTGTTTTTCATTGGCAATGCCGCAGGGAATCAAAGCGCTGTTCTTTTCCATAACATCAAGGTCTACGATCTGGGTGTGAAACCCTAGGTAGACTCAAAGACTCCAATGAATATTCATTCCTCAACTCGTGTCAGATCTTCCCACTGACAGGCCAAGGGTCACGCCAAAATCCACTTCTATCTTTTGGGTGTTTAAAAATCTCGTCAGATTCCCTATTCTCAGAGGGTCTTTCGAACCGACGTCTGTCGTTGCACTGGCCTAGAAGAATCGATCCTATGATTCGATTGTTTGCTGTGCCGCACCCACTAAGGGTTTGACCCGTGGAGTCGTCTCGAAGACAGCGATAATTTTATCCCGATCAGCCCATGGAGTTGAAGCAGCATGCCAAACAAATCGACGACGATTTACTATACAATCACGGATGAAGCGCCAGCCTTAGCGACATATTCGCTACTTCCTAT
>SEDW01001135.1 GCA_004193325.1 Pseudomonadota bacterium
GTGATCAACCTCCGAGGCCAGGTCATCCCTGTCATGGACGTACGCACCCGCTTTCACATGCCCTACCGCGAATACAACGAACGCACCTGCGTGATCGTGGTCAGCATCAACGAACACTTCGTCGGACTCGTGGTTGATGCCGTGAAAGAAGTGACGAGTATGCCCGAGTCTTCGATCAGCGAAGCTCCTCGTGTTGCGCGCAGCGAAAGCGCACGTTACATCAAGGGCATTGGCAAAGTCGGAGATGAAGTGAAGATTCTCCTCGACGTACAGAAATTGGTTTCCGAGATCGATGTCGGTCAGACCCAGCTCTCCGCTTGATCAAAGGGTTTTCAAAGATGGCGAACGCTTTGCAGCTTGAAAATGACGACAACCAGATCAGTGATAACGAATTTCACGCGATCAGTCGTCTCGTCTACAAAAACTTCGGCATCGTGCTCGGTGAAGAAAAGCGTTCGCTCGTGGTCGGACGATTGCATGGTTGTCTGAGCAAGAGAAAAATCTCGAGCTTCAGTCAATACCTGAATCTTATCAAGTCGGATATGACGGGAGAAATTCTCTCGGAGTTGGTCAATCAGATATCCACCAACTTCACTTCCTTTTATCGGGAGGCAAGTCACTTCGAATATCTGGCGGACAAGGCTCTGCCGGAAGTGATGAAGATGCTGTCTTCCCGTCGATCCAACGATTTGCGGATCTGGTGCGCAGCCTGTTCGAGCGGCGAAGAGGCCTATACGATTCAAATGACTGTAATGAAAAAACTTGGTCTGCAGTACGGGACGATGAATGCTGGCCTGCTCGCGACGGATATTTCAGCGAAGGTATTGGATCTGGCAAAGGCCGCGACCTACACCGCTGAACAAGTTGCCACTGTGCATCCCGACCTCAAAAAGTCGTATTTTAAAGTACTTCCTGATGGGCGCCACGAAGTTAAGCCAAACGTCAGGGATCAGATTCTGTTTCGAAGATTCAATCTGATGAATGAGACCTTTCCCTTCAAGACGCCGTTTCAAATTATCTTCTGCCGCAATGTGATGATCTATTTCGATGAAGAGACGAGGAAAAAGCTGATCGGAAAGTTTTATGAACTTCTGGAGCCCGGGGGTTATCTCTTCATCGGGCATTCCGAGACGGTCCCTCTGGACTGCACCCGATTCAAAGCGATATTGCCAGCAGTGTATCGAAAGCCGTTTTAATCTTGCTAGGAACGACAATGCCGAAAAGCATTCACGTAGGAATCGGAGAACTCGGGGCATCGCTAGACCCTGGCGCAGAGATCAAGACGATGGCTCTT
>SEDW01000190.1 GCA_004193325.1 Pseudomonadota bacterium
ACCGACTCGATCTGTCCCTTCGCATAGGCGTCGAGATCTTCGAGTGTGAGTCTGTTCTTCAAATTGATACGCAATGGATTCGTCATGGGTCTCGATCACCAAAAGGGAAAAAAGTTGAACCAATGCTCAGGCCGGGCATTGACCTTGGATTCCAGGGCGCGGACGTAGAGCTTTAGGAGCTCGTGATCCTTGATGCGGCGATCTCCCTTCCAAAGCTCTTCATACTCGACCTGATAAGCTGCTGACGGCGATAGGCCGTCTTTGGTCGCAGTCACAAAGACGACAGGCACCTGCAGTCTCGCGGCCAGAGCGAAAGGCGCTTTCGGCCAGAGGGCCTCTTCTCCGAAAAAACTGCAGGAGAGGCTTTCCCCTTCATCCATTGGCCTTCGATCGGCAAGGAAGGCAACATTGCCGTCATCATCGAGAACTTCCTTAACGCTCAAGGCAAAGCCTAGAGCATCCTGCCTTGAATTGATCACCCTGAGTTTGCCCTTCAGCCTTTGCTCCAGTTCCTGAAAGAACCTCGGCGTCACAGCCGGATCAGCCACCAATCCCAATGAACCGGAAAGGAAGGGTTTGATGCGACCGGCGATCAAAGCCCAATCACCATAATGCGCGCCGAGCAGAATCGCTCCCTTGGGAAACGCCTTCTGCATCGCCGATGCACCGACCTTGGCGACTTTGGATTCCACCAGCATAAATCCTTCGGGATTGGTGCGATCGATGATGCTCGCTGCAAACTGCGCGTAGTTGCGAAGAACGCCGAGCTGTCTTTGAAGCGCCGTCCAATGCGGACGAACCTTTCGATAAAACGTTGTCAGTGCTCGCCGTTCGTAGCTACGGGAGAGATAGCTCGTCAGGACGGGAAAGATCATCAAACCGTAGGCAAAGCGCGAACCAAATCGTTTGATGATCTGTCCGGCCAGGCCGATGCCTCGGAGTTCGGGACGTTTTTGACTCTTGAATTTGACAGGCCGATAAAGGCCAAGGAGTTTGCAAAGGTGCAAAATCACCAGACGTGTGTGAGTCTTGGTGATCCAAAAATTATCCCAGAAGGCATGGAAGTGGGAAATTCTCTTGCTGCGATCCGGATAATAGGTGCTCACGGGAATCGAGCGAGTCGGCCGGCCCTGCCATATCATGCGAGTGATGGCTTCCACTTCGAAGGAATAACGATAACCAGAAATCGACGAAAGCCAGTTGAGATCGACCGGATAGATTCTCAGGCCGGTTTGAGTGTCGGACAGCCAGCGGCCCGTTTCGGTCCAGATCCAAAAGTTTGAGAAGCTGCGGCCAAACTTCGAGCTGCCGGGAATATCGCCACTCTCAGGACTTTGAAAATCTCTTGCACCAATAATCAACGCTTCAGGAGTCTCGAAATGGGCAGCGACGAGCTGAGGAACATCCCGGGCGAGATGCTGTCCATCCGCATCAAACGTGAGAATTGCCTGATGGCCACGAGTCTCAGCAAATCGCATGGCGCTGGCAATGGCCGCGCCTTTGCCGAGATTTCTCTCATGATGAAGCACATCGATAGTCGGGAACTTCGTAAGCACGTTTTCAATCGCATCGCTACTGCCGTCGTTCACGACGAGGAGCGGGTATTCGAGCAGACTGAGGTCATGAAGAACTTGAGTGAGAGTGGCTGCATGATTATACACAGGTACAACGATCAGCGGTGTTTTCTTCGCCAATGTCACAGCTTGTTTAATTTTGAGAGAGTCACTCATGCGTACTTATGCCTCGAGCAGGCCGTTGGCCTTGTTTTTCTGCATATTTGATGAAGATTACTTTATCCCAATGGATAATTGTAGACAATAAGAGCTTAAAAGCCTTTTCGATTGAAAGCTTGGAATCGCGGCACATCTTGCGTTATAAATTCTCCGAACGGAAGAAGGCTCAGCCGATGAAACGTACCATTCTGCCCAAAATCCTAGGACTCGTTTTGATAGGGATAGCCTGGACGATCTGGCCAGCGTCCACGGCATTTCCCTTGTCCTTGTTCATTGGCTTCGCTGTTCTGAGCTTGCTCACGATTCCTGTCTTAAGTCCGAGGAGCAGCTATTACCTGCCGACTTTTTCCTCTTTGCGAGGACCATCGGATCGGGTCGCACTCACCTTTGACGACGGACCGGATCCTCGATTCACGATGAAGATTTTAAATCATCTCGAGAGCGAAAACATTCGCGCCGCGTTTTTTGTCGTTGGCTCCAGAGCTGAGAAACATCCTGATCTGATCAAAGCCATAGTCGATCGCGGCCATATCCTCGGCAACCATTCCCACCGTCACGGCCTCAACTTTCACTTTTCCGGGCCAAAGGCTCTCAGGGCCGAGTTCGATTCTTTCGATGCCATCACGCGAGACGTTACCGGACATCGCTGCCAGCTCTTTCGTGCGCCGCAGGGCTTTCGCAGTCCAATTCTTGCTGATGTTGTAAAGGAGAGAAATCTCCACTGCATCGCTTGGTCGGCGCGAGGCTACGATGCGATCGAATCAAGACCGAATAAAATTCTGCAGTCGATTTTAAAGGACGTGAAGGGCGGAGGCATTGTGCTTCTGCATGATGGGGGAGGCTTGGGAGGAAGCGAGGATCGCTCAGGCACGATTGAAGCCTTGCCGCTCTTAATCAAAGAAATACGTGCCCGGGGTTTAGAATTTGAACGCCTCGACCGCCTTATCGGAGTCGAGGCCTATTCTCAATAGACCCAGAGGGCGAGGGAATCGGTCATGAGACGAAGCACTTTGGGTCCAAGCTCGGGATGAATCTTGTCGACCGTATCGGTGCTACGGTGATAGCTCGGGTAGTTCAGGTAATCATTTTCGATGAAGAGAATCGCGGGAATGCCGTTGTCGAGAAATGGCTCGTGATCGGATCCCCAGTAATTAAAACTTTGCGAGACGACCAAGTCCGGATCATTGTGCACAGTATCAATATCGGCGAGCAAAGGCTGAGTCAGGCGCGAGGTCTCGAGCAAGAGATCAAGTTCCGAATCTCCGCTGTAGCCGATCATGTCCATGATCAATGCTGCTTTAATCGATTTTTCCTTGCCGCTCTCGAGCCATTGCTCAGTCCAGGCTTCGCTTCCATAAAGGCCCTGTTCCTCACCAGAGAAACCCACGAAGATGATGGTAGCCTCTGGTGGATGTTCGGCAAAGACCCGGGCAATCGCCAGCATTCCAGCGGTTCCTGTAGCATTATCCTCGGCGCCAGGGGCGAGCGTACTTGGCTTTTCACTGGTCGAATCATAGTGGGCACCAACGATGTAAATGTCATCGGGTCTCGACTTGCCGGTGATCTGACCCAAGACGTTGTAGCCCGTGCCGCGCGGCATCGTGAACGGGAATTCTTTGACGTCAAAACCAGGCAATGCGCTCAATTCTTCGACGAGCCAGTCCTTTGCAAGGCTGTTATCCGTAGCATAACTGTAGCGGTTCCAGCTCGCGAGTTTTTCGACATCCGCATGCCAGCGTTCGGCATCAATCCATTGACTCAGAGTAAATGGAGAATTTTGTGCGGGACTATCGCGCTTCACCGCTCTCGTCTCGACGAGTGCCGTATTTTTAATGATCGGCCTTAGACTGCGGTGGTGGCTGTCACGCTCGGGGATAAACGTGGTCTTGCTTGAGATGAGGCGCACCCGGCCGCCACGCAAAAGCTCTTTACTGCCCGCTGGTAACTCGTGGGCACCGAAGTAAAAGAAGAGGCCGTCCTTTAACTTACTCCATTTTCCGGCGTTGAAAGGTGCAGGACCGAGTTTAGAACTCGCATCAGCAAAAAATACCGAATCTTCTCCCTGAATCCAGTAGCGCGACGCATCCTCTTCCGCCCAGGCGATGACCTGAGGAAGCTCGCTTAGCTCGGCCTTTGCATAGCGGCCTTTGGCCAAAGCGGAAGCGCTCAAACTTGAGAGAAGAATGGAAAGGGTGAGGAAATGTTTGATGGTCATCGGGGTTAGCCCTTTGTGTCTCTTGGGTTCATGGTTTAGAACCATCTTAGGCGCGAAGAGAGAGGGGCATTGATTTCTATTTTTTCACCGAAGCGTTACATTTTGGTACAAAAAGCGTTTAAGCTTTGAGAATCAGACCTTTAAGAGGCGTTACCAGGAAGCTTTGCCAAAATCAGCATTTTTCAAACGCTGAAGCTCTATGGTCAAATTCTCCTTGTCGCTCGTCAGCATCAGCTGTTCATCCTCGATCACGCAGTTGAGTTTCATCGTTTTGTCGATGATACGTTCCACCACCTTTTCATCACTTAAGACGAGGTGGGTGACGGAGAGGGATTTAAAGCGTTCGACTGTGTCCTTAACGCTGTCATACCACATCTTCGCTGTGCTTTTCTGATAAGAATAGATCGACACGCGGTCGGCTTTACTCGCCGACTGACGAATTCTCTTCTCGAGCGGCTGACCGAGATCAATCCAGTGACTGATCTCGCCTGTGAGACTCTTCTCCCAGATGTCGGGCTCGTCGCTGGTACTGAGGCCTTTGGTAAACGCCAGGTTCTCATTGGCATTGAGAGCGAAGGTCACGATGCGCACAAGCATTCTCAAATCCGTCTCTGACGGATGCCGGGCGATGGTAAGGCTATGGTCCTCGTAATAGCCACGAGTGATGTCAGCTACAGTGAGGTCGAGTTTAAAGATCGTCGATTTAAGCGCCATTCCCAATAGTCTCCGCGAGCGATGTCCGAGGTCTCTTAAGGCCAGGCGGATCATAACACGGCTGACAGAAATTTCGAGGTCGATGGGTCCTGCGTCAGGAAATAAGCGCCTGGAGCGGAAAGCGCGGCTTTTTTAGGAGAGAAAGGCGCTAAAGATTTACCTTAAATAACCGATTCCTCTCGGGAGATTCGCTCGTTTTTGAGGAGTTTTAAACTTCTGCAAAAAAAGCAAGTTTCCAAGCTGAATCCAGCCGTTTAGGCTGACAAAGAGACGGAACCAGCGATGAGCAATCCAAAGCAGGCATACAATCAAAGAGCAGCTCGCCGGGAACTTTACCTTGGCGAGAACATTCGCGCCTTCTTTACGACCGCCAGTGGCGAGGCCGTGGGTGGCGAGATTATCAGTCTCTCTGAAAGCGGAATGGCCTTTGTCTGCGATCCCAAATTCGACTCCGAGATCAAACTCGGCAACGTCTATCAACTCAAAGTCTACTACGACGCCCGCAATAGTTTTGTCACTCCTGTCGATGTTCGCAATAAAAGCCCTTTCCAGTCTCAGGGAGTGGACTACATTCGCATTGGTGTTGCAGCGCATGCCAGCGATGATTTGAATGAAGGCGGAGTTTTCGAAAGCAAACTCGAAGGATTGATTCCTCTGAGTAAAAACGGTTTGGGCTTCGTTGAAATCGAAAACCCTATATTCTTCGACGAGAAAAAATACTTCAAGATGCGCGGCGTTCATCCCAAGGGTGTGGTGCTGGAGCCGCTCGACAATCGTCACTTTCTGTTGCCGATGCAGCCGATAGAGGTGAAGTTCTCTCTGCCAGGGGTCAAGGGCTTTCAGGAAGACATGATTGTGACCCGGGCTTTGCCGAAGCAGGGCAAGTGGGCGAATGATCTCTTGCTCGTGGACTTCGTCAATCCGAGCGATAAACTCTTGATGAAATTTGCGGTCTACATCCTTATCCAGGAACAGGAGATTTCAGTGCGGAAGCTGCAAAAAAGCGGCTTTCCCATCCCGTTCCTCGACTTCATTCTCAACGTCGAGAATTCTCAGAATGGTGCTGGCGCCGCCGCAGTTCCTGCCACGCTGCAAAAATCGGTCATAGCTCCCTACAACGTGCGCCTTGCTGATTTGAGCAATGCACGCAATCTCTCCTTCTATCGACAAGGCACTCTGATCGCTTCGATGAAGCTCAATTTCGTCAAAGACATTCAGAAGAATTCGGCGCTCGCGCCGCTAGGCGCTTACAATCATCAGTTCCATCGACGGACTGTTGTCGAACTCCTCGAGTTCGCGCACCATCCCGAATATCCGCTTCCCTCAATCCTTGTGCCTATTCTTCAGCACTGCATTCTCTCGGCGATTCAGGCTAAGTTTGCTTTTCTCGTGATCGAATGTACCGCGCAGACCGAAGGCCTCTTTCAAAGACTGGGCTTCATCAGTCTGCCCCTCAAAAAAGGTGCAGAGGAGAATGACCAAAGATTTGTTGCCTTAGGCATACAGAATGGTCTCTACAATATGAACAACGGCATTCACCGCGACACTTGGGAAAGAGTCTATAAAAGACT
>SEDW01001136.1 GCA_004193325.1 Pseudomonadota bacterium
CCCAAAATCGAGTTCAATCAGACGCTCATCCACGCAAACCGCTGTGGGCATCGCCTTATTCGCAAGATCAAGGCAACGGCGCAAGGGGCTCGAGTAGGCGTGAATCTTCTCCGGCCAGGGCTCGTGCCGGACCCAGTCCTCAAACTCTGAGAGGATGTACGGAACATCGGTGCGGCCATAACAAAGCCCTTCCGGAATATCAGGCCGCGTGTGACGAATGAGAATCAGATGGCTCATGACTCTTCCTATTGCGGAAAGTGTAAGGCGACGATCCAGATCAAAACGAGTTCTGTCACCTTGATCGCAGCACCCAGACAATCGCCGGTGATGCCGCCGAGCTTCTTGCGAAAGAGCAGTCCAAGGCCCAGGCCCGAGAGAATGAATCCTAGGACCAGACCAATCCCAAGTTCATCGCCACGAACCAGACTCACGACGGGCAAAACCCAAAGGATCGACCAACTCGCATTGCCCCTCTCACTCCCAAGATAAGCGATGGCTCGACTCTCCTCCTGCTTGGTCCTCACATAGGGAAGAGCCGAGACTAGGAGAGGAGCCACAAGACGGCTCAAGGGCAAGGCGATACAAAGGGTTTTGACCATGCTCTCGCCCGGAATGTTTTTTAACGCGAGATAATAGCCGAGGACGTAAAGGACAATGCTCAGAACACCATAGGACCCAACCAGAGGATCCTTCATGATCTGAAGACGCCTCTCACGGGAATGCCCACCGAAGATTCCATCAGCAGCATCGGCGAGTCCGTCTTCGTGCATACCGCCGCTGAGAAGCACGGGAAGCAGAAGAATCAAAAAGTATTTTAAATCATCAGGCACAGGCAGATAGAGCCAAACAAGGGTCAGAATTCCCGCGTGCAGCCAACCGATCAGAGGAATATGCCAGGTCGCATCGCGAAAACTCTCGGGACTGATCGTGAGCGGGACTGGAATCCTGGTGAAGGATACGAGGCTTGCGAGTATGCCGTAGAAAAGCTTCTTCATTCCTCACCCTTCTTCGCAACCGAGGCACTGGCAAAGGTCGCCATCTCGCTGAGCATCGCAGCTGCGGCCTGGACGAGCGGTAGAGCAAGAGCGACACCGGTGCCTTCGCCAAGGCGCATCGAAAGATTGAGGAGAGCTTTGACATTGAGCTCCGCGATCAGTTCGCGATGTCCGGAAACTTCCGATTGATGGGCAAAAACGAGATAGGGTTTGATATTGGGATCGATGCGGATCGCTATGAGAGCCGCGCTGGTCGCGATGAGGCCATCGACCATGACCACCATCTGCCTCTCAGC
>SEDW01001137.1 GCA_004193325.1 Pseudomonadota bacterium
AATTATGTGGCCCGTCTCAAAGCGGAATCCTCAAAAGAAGGTTTGGGTTTTGAATTCTTCGGCGTCAAAAAACTTCAAGCAATGAAAGCCGGCGCTTTCCTCGCGGTTGTACAAGCGAGCGATGAGCAGGATGCGGGTATCGTTAAGCTGAGTTACACACCAAAGACGAAGAAGGGCAAACATCTTTGCCTCGTTGGCAAGGGCATTACTTTCGATACAGGCGGAACCAATCTCAAGTCTGCGCCGCACATGTACGGCATGCATAAGGATATGGCCGGCTCGGCTGTCGCTTACGCGCTCGTTCGTCTCGCAGCGCGAGAAAAATGGCCCTTTGCAGTTACCGCCTATCTCGCGATCGCCGATAACCTCACCGGTGCCAAAGCCTATCGTCCGAACGATGTTGTGACAGCGATGAGTGGTCGGACCATTGAGATCGTTCACACCGATGCCGAAGGCCGTATGGTTCTTGCCGATACGCTTCACCTCGCATCCAAAGACAAGCCGGATCTCATCCTCGATTTTGCGACCCTGACTGGCGCCTGTGTCGGAGCGATCGGCACAAATTATTCCGGAGCTTTCACCAATCGTCCTGACTATCACCCGCAAATCATCGCGAGTGGCAAGGCCTCGGGCGAACGGGTCTGGCCTTTCCCGATGGATGAGGATTACGGCGATTGCCTGAAATCAGACACAGCCGATATCAAGCAATGCCGACTCACCGGTGGATCTGATCACATCGAAGCCGCAGTGTTTCTCAAGTCCTTCCTGGAGACTGATGTTCCCTGGGTGCATATCGATCTCGCTGCAGCGGATCACGCGGGCGGCTTGGCCCATGTTGATACCGAAGCTACCGGTTTCGGAGTCCGTTTCGCCGCTGAGTTCATCCAAAAGCTCTTCTCTTAATTGAAATTGTGGCAGCGCTCGCTTGAAGCGCTGCCGCATTTTTCAGCTAACCCCTCGATCTTTCCTAATCTTTTAGCCACGATGAGCGAAAAGTTTCGCAGCCGGAGGCGTGAGAACTTGCGCAATTCCTTAGAATATCTTCTATTGCGTTATACCTCGTCATTATGTATCACTCGTCTGCCCCCGAGCCACGAAGTTACTGGAGATAGGAATGACCCTTGTCGAAGAACTCCAACGCGAAATCGACCAATGGATGAGCGGAAGACGTAATGGGAACTTAAGTGTTCTCAGTCGCTTATCTGGTGTGTCTTATCCGACCCTTCGCCGGATTATGCAGGCGGAGTTCACGCCAAACCTTGAAACCGTCATGCAGGTGGTTTCCGTTAT
>SEDW01001138.1 GCA_004193325.1 Pseudomonadota bacterium
GGAAATCTGTGCGGATATAGCATAAGATTAAAATCAAAACGCTTTAAAACATCCTGATTTTATTATCATAAATCAGGCCGCTGTCTCCGTATTTGCTAGCTCAGAGCGATAATCAACTGTCACCACTACTCCGGAGTGAGGCTTCTCAGTCGACCGGTAAATCCAATAGCCCATTATGGGTAAGAGCGTGAGCACGACAGCAGCGGCTTCATCAGGAAGTGACAGCAAAGCCGTGGACAGTACCGGTGCCAAGATTTGACAGATGGAGAAGAGAAAGCTCACCGCACCCGAAGCGAGTCCGGCCGTGGTGTTATCAAAGCAGTTGAAGAGCTGAAGCTGTTCCCAGGGAATAAAGATGACTTCGCCCACGGTCCAGATCACGATCCCAAGCATCACCCAATTGATCGACGATGTCAGGGGAGCAAAACACATACCCGCCGCAATTAATCCCGTTCCGATCTTGCCGATTCTCTGCGGCCGCCAGTGTCTGGTCAATCGGCGCAAAGGTTTGGCACTCAGGATGACAATGATCGCGTTCATCATCAAGACCATCGCCGAGATATCGGTCGTGGCCATACCGCGTTTGGCGAAGAGCAGAGGAATGTAGGTGAGGTTCGCGGAGAAACAGACGGTGACGAGACTCAGGCCTGTGATTCGGCGTCCGTGAGTTTTCATCGCTTCGAGGAGGACAGCTTTGCTTTCCTTCAAAGACGTTCTAGGTCGACCGCAGTCTCTCATCTTCTTTTTGAGGTGATAGAGCATTCCCCCGGCGAGGACGAGACTGGTGACGAAGTCGACCATCAGGAGTTCGCGTCGCCATTCTTTAAAGAGAAAGAGAGCGATACTCGCCGAGACCGCGAGCGCGGCGTTGGACACGAGGTAACGCATGGATGCCGCTTCCGCCCGTTCGCTGCCCTGACAGCTCGCAATGAGTGCCATCGATACGATCGTGCGAAGGGTCATGCCGGCCATGATAATAAAGAGACAAGAGATAACGAGCTGCCAGCCAGGAGCCGACGCATGCCAGTAGCCGAAGACACCGAGGGCATAGCATATAGCGACAAGAGAAAAGCCGCGCTTCACTCGTCCGTGATCGAGAAGGTTACCGATATAGGGCTGCATCAGACCCGATAGGAGTGATCCCATCGCCAAGGTCAGTCCCGCCTGTATAGGCAGAAGAGCTCCCGATTCGGTGAGAAGCATGGGCTGAAGAGTTTGCGCGAAGTTGAAGCTCGAAGAAAGAAAGACGAGACCCAAGAGTAACGTGCGGCTGTTCATGAATTCCTCGAT
>SEDW01000191.1 GCA_004193325.1 Pseudomonadota bacterium
GCGAAGGCATCGCCTCCTTCTCGCAGCGGGAGCTTTTGTCTTTGCCTACTCAGCCCGCAGCCTCGACCCGATCCTTTGCGAGAGTTTTCCCCTCGGCACCCACTTTGTCTGGCACGTGATGACCGCGACCGTCGCCTACCTGATGGCAAGTCTTCAGCTGCTTGGGAACGAGACAAAATCCCCGTCAGCGAGCTGACTACTTTTTGCACAAGCTCCAAAAAATCCTTGCCCAAAAGTCGCCGCCCTCTGATCCAACTGTGCTAGAATAGTGGGATTCTGCCTGGGTTCTTTTGTAAAGGATAAGAGATGAAAAAGCTGCTGCCCGTGCTGCTAGGCCTTGCCCTACTTGCAGTCGTCATAATCTTCGCCCTCAAAAATAAATCCGCTCCGACGGAAATCAATCCCGAGAACATCGCGGACATCGAAGCCCCACCGGCTGGCAACGAAGCTCTCTATTCCGTTAAAGTCGTCGCAAGCCAGAAGAATGGCCAGCAGGAAAGCCCCCTGGTCGAACTCGAGGGCACGCTCGCTCAGTCGCAGACCGGAGAGAACGAATACATCAGCCAATGGCGCGAGATCTCGAAGATCAGCCTCATGGGCGCCCCCTCTCAGCCCGCTAGCACAGATGCTTTTCTGAATAAGCCGATGATCACAACGATTGATGGCCGCGATATGGTGCACTATATCGACAAGGCTTTTCCCCAAGGCCTTTTGACCTTTCAATTGAGCCTTTTGCAAAAGATCTATCTCGGGGTCAAACCTGAAACGGAAAAACCAATTCTTCGCAGTGAAAAAGACGAAGTCGGAACGGCAAAGGTTCAATACGTTTTCAGCAAAGAAGGCAAGAACTTCCGCGCGATCAAAACCTGGCTTCAATACATTCAGGACTATATCAAGGTCGATGCCGAAGATAATAATCTGGTCTATGCAGTCGGCCCCGATGGACGCCTGATCTCAGTTGAAGGCACAGTCACCCTCCACTACCGTCAGCCGGCTTCGACTCACTTCACGACCTACATCAAAGTCACGTTAAAGGATCACAAACCTCTCGCGGCCTCAGCGCCTAAAGTTGCCAAGGAAAGCCTGAAAAAGACTGACATCGTTCAAGCTGCTGCCGAAGCCCGTCAGGCTCAGGATCAAGGGCAGATGAGGTACGAGGAGGCTTTGAAAAAACTCGACGCCATCACCGAGGCCACGGACAGTAAGGAAGTCTACGCAGTATTCTCCGCTCTCAAAGCTGATGTTATCAGCAACCCCGAGCACGCCTCGGCTCTCGTCTCGAAGATTCTGGGCGAAAAATCCCGCGATGCCTCAGCCCGCCGCCGTCTCTCGGCGATGTTCGGCGCACTGGCCCAAAGTCAAAGCGGTGATATCGCCAACTCTCTCGCCAACCTTGCAACGGAGTGTCCGGACAACTTTTGCAAAGTCCAGGCGATCGTCGGTTTGAACGATCACCCAAATCCCTCGGAAGCCAATGCCGCAAAGATGATGGATATCGCCAAAGGCACAAAAGATAGCGAAATCTCCGGCACAGCTTTACTCGCAGCTGGATCGATCGGCAAAAAGTTGAGCAGCACCTTGCCCGAGCTGCCTCGCGAACTCATTGCCGAGCTCGCGGATCCCGCACGTAAAGATATGCAAAGCACAGTCATCGCCGCGATGGGTAACCATGGAGCTCCTGACTACTACCCCACTCTTTCGGCAAATCTCGCCAACAAAGATTCGAACGTTCGATCCTCAGCCGTTTATAGCATGCGCTATCTGCCGAACGAAGAAGTGAACGGCGCTTTGATCAACGTCATTCTCAAAGAGACGGACAAAGACGTGACGCGCGAAGCTTTTAAAGCCCTGCAGTATCGCAACCTGAACGATGAGCAGTACGTAACCGTTGCCGAGAAGACAGCGACGATGGAAGACATGGACATGCAGCAAAATGCAGCACGCATGTTGATCGAGGCCTATCATGATAATCCGAAGAACGCCGAAGCGTCTCTCCTTGCCTTGAAAGAGAAGACCAAGTTTCCTGAGGTGAAGGCCTACATCGAATCTGAAATGAAAGCTGAGCCACCGACCGCTGACATCAATCCTTAAGCAGTCTGAGCCTTCCTCCGGGAAGGCTTTTTTGTGCCTGGAACATGGACCTTGGCATTGAATAAAAGATCCGAACCACGTAGCGTCCTCCTGTAGAAATCGCTCGCTGTCAAAGCCGAGAGACGATTAACACCCGGTTCACCAGAGGACTTCTCCATGTCGATCCGTATTGCTCTCACGAGCTTGGTCCTATGCCTTCTCTCCATTCAAATCCCGAAGGCCCAGGCCCAGGCCAAGCTCACACACGAGCAATCAAAGACCCGCAGCGAGCAGGTTAGCGACGTTCGCTATGACCTCAGTCTCGACATCTCGAAGGGCGACAGGGAAAAGAGTTATACCGGCGAAGTCGTGATCGACTTCGTTTGGAAAGCGTCAAAAGAACCGCTCCGCATCGACTTTAGCAAAGGCGAAGTCAAGGCCCTGGCGATCAATGGCAAAAAAGCCGTGTTTAGCTACGATAAAGAAGCGATTGTCCTGAAGCCAGGGCTCCTCAGCGAAGGTCCTAATAAAATTACTGTCAGTTATAGGCATCCCTACAGTATCGATGGCAGCGGCCTCTATCGCTTTACCGATCCCGAAGACAAGAGAACCTACCTCTATTCCCAGTTTGAAACCTTTGATGCCAATCAGATGTTACCGAACTTTGATCAGCCGGATCTCAAAGCCAAATTCACTCTGAAGGTGCTGGCCCCGAAAGACTGGACCGTGGTGTCCGCAGTCAGGGAAAATAAGATTGATGTGCAAAAGTCGGCCCGCCTCTGGACCTTCCCCGAGTCTCTTCCGATCAGCAGCTACGTCTTCTCACTCCATGCTGGCCCCTATAAAATCTGGGAAGATTCCAAATTCCGCATTCCGCTGCGCGTCATGGCCCGTCAATCCCTAGCCCAATACGTGAAGCCTGAAGAGTGGCTCAACTGGACCCGCTTCGGTTTTGATTTCTTTGAAAAAACCTTTGGTACACCCTACCCGTTCCTCAAATATGATCAGATCCTCGTTCCCGACTTCAACGCCGGAGCTATGGAAAACGTCGCGGCTGTGACCTACAACGAACGCTTCGCGCCTAAAGGGGAACGCTCCGCTCGCGCTATCGAAAGAAACTTCAGCACACTCCTCCATGAGATGGCTCACATGTGGTTTGGCGATCTTGTGACGATGAAGTGGTGGGATGATCTCTGGCTCAACGAAAGCTTTGCAACCTATGCAGCCGCGTGGGCGCTGGAGTCCCACCCCGACTACAAACATGCCTGGGTCAGCTTTCATCAGGAGAAAAATTGGGGCTACTACGCGGATCGTCTGACGACGACTCACCCGATCGTTGCTGATATTGCCGACACCGATGTTGCCGGTTCGACCTTTGACGGCATCACGTATGGCAAGGGCGCCTCCTGGTTGAAGCTCCTCGCCTTTCGGGTTGGCGAAGACAACTTTAAGGCTGGATTAAAGGCTTATTTCAGCAAACACGCTTTCGGCAATTCCACCGTGAATGATCTGATGGCCTCGCTTGAGATCGATCCGAAACTCAAACTCGCCGAGTTCTCGAAGAGCTGGCTGCACACAGCTGGCCTCAATTCGATCGAAGTTCGGGCCAACTGTTCCAAAGACGCAAAGCTCGAATCCCTGGAAGTTCTTCAGACGGCATCGACCGAACATCCTGACCTTCGCCCCCACAGCATGATCGTGGCGCTCTACGCTGAGCCAGGCTCGGCGGATCAATGGTTACCCTACAAGACAGTCAGGGTCGACTACGAATCCGCTAAGACGACTGTTCCGGTCGAAGGTTCTCTCGCATGCCCAAGCCTGGTCATGCCGAATGCCACAGACGATGATTTTGTGAAAATCGTCTGGCCCTCCGAACAGCTGCCGCGCATCCAGGGCGACCTCGAGCGCATCGCCGATCCTATTCATCGCACACTCTTTTGGGAACATCTGGGTTGGGCCCTGGACGACGGGCAAATTCCTCTCGAAGACGCCATTCGTTTTACCGTCGATCATCTTCCGCTGGAGAAGAACTACGCTGTTCTTATGAACATTCAGGACTTTCTCCAAAATCACGTCATCGATCGTCTGGCCGAATTTTCGGATAAAGAAGCACGCAGCCGCTATGCAAAGACTCTCGCACAGCCCTTTGAGAAAATGCTTGTCGATAGTCAAACCGCCAAAGACTTTCGTCTGCTGGCCTTTGATTTCTATATCCCGCTCCTCAGTATGAGCGGTGATAAAGAAGCTCTCGCCAAGATTCTGGAAAAGAAAACCGTCTGGCCGGAATTTAAACTCGATCAGCCGAGTCGCTGGCTCGTCCTCAAAAACCTCGCTACTCTGAACGACCCGCGAGTCTCTTCCTGGGCCAAACTCGAGAAAACCAAAGACAAGAGTGACGAAGGGGCTTTGCAACTCCTGGGAATAGAAGCGAGTCTCTTGAGCGATGCCCGTAAAGCGGCTTTGATTCAATCGATCGTCGATTCCAAATCCACTCCGTCCCGGGCTCAGGTCCGGGCCAGCTTTCAAAACATCTTCCCGGCCGCTCAATCCGATTCTCGAAAAGCATTCCGAGAGGTCTATTTGAAGACTTTGCCGAAGCTTAGTAAACACAAGGAAGAATTTCTGAGATCGAGTTATCTCCTCGCTCTCCTCCCGTCGGCCTGCGACGAATCCGATGAATCTCTCTTCACTGAGATTCTCAAAATAGACTGGCCCGCTTATGTAAAACAGGATCTGCTCGAGAAGAGAGATAACCTCAGGTATTGCCGCACGATTCGTACGAATGCGGCCGCTGCCGCGCCGCAGGCCCGCTAAGCGAACTACACGAGCTTCTGTTTGACGACTCTCACGCTCGTCAAGCAGATCGCCTCGTGAATGTCATTGTCCCATCGTTCACTCGCGAATATCTGAGGGCAAACCAGTCGAGCAGATAGTTCTGGTTAAGGCGCCAGGGTTTGCGATCCCCTTGCTTTGGCAGACTCGCCTCGCTTCTTTTCACGTAGTTCGACGTCAGGTTCAAAAGATTTTCAATTTTAATTGAGGCATCTTCGAGCTTCGGAACGGCTACCTCGTAGCCATGTTTTTTCATATAGTTTAACATTCGGCACACATAGCGCGCGGAGAGGTCGCATTTAAGCGTCCAGGATGCATTGGTGTAGCCGAGCGCGATAGCAAAGTTCGGCACGTCGCTGAGGAAGGTGCCTTTGTAAGAAAGCTTCTGGCTAAAATCCACTTCGCGATCATCGAAAAAGATCTTCATGCCGCCGACGAGCAAAATTTTGAGGCCAGTAGCGGAGACGACCGTATCAGCTGGGAGAAAATCGCCTGACGTCAGCTGTATGCCGTCTTCACGGAAGGAATCGATTTCATCTGTGACCACTCGTGTACTTGTAGAATGAAGTGACTTGAAAAAATCACCGTCGGGCGCAAGGCAAAGGCGCTGATCCCAAGGATTATATTTTGGATTAAAATTTTTTTTGACATCATAACCCTTCGGCAGATCCCGCCTTGCCAGCGCAAGGAGCGCGCCACGCGTCGAGTCGGGTCTACGCTTGGCGTACTGAAAGACGACCATCGAGTAGATGATATTTTTCAGGCGCACCGCTTGGAACGCCAACGCTTTTGGCAGAATCGATTTTATCCTGAGTGAGAGGGCATCGACGCTCGGCCTCGACACCACAAAAGTGGGCGAGCGTTGCAACATGGTTACCGACTTAGCCTGCTTCGCAAGATTGGGAACGAGAGTGATGGCCGTGGCACCACTGCCAATGACTACGATATTGTCAGCGCTTCCGTCGTAAGATGGAGGCCAGAACTGGGGATGAATGATCTTCCCGCGAAATCGGTCCATACCCTTCCACTCGGGTTGGTAGCCTTCCGCATAGTTATAGTAGCCCGTGCAGTTATAGAGAAAACGGCATTTTATCTCTGATTCCACCCCTGATGTGTTGCGACAGGTCAGGGTCCAGAGAGCTTCCTCTGTCGACCATCGAGCCTCCACCACCTTCGAATCGAAACGAATCTTGTCATAGATACCGAACTCTCGCGCCGCTTCCTCAATGTAGTCGCGGATCGTGAGACCGTCGGCGATGGACTTGTCGTGGGTCCATTTTTTAAAGGGAAAACCAAGCGTTTCGATGTCAGAGTC
>SEDW01001139.1 GCA_004193325.1 Pseudomonadota bacterium
AGCCCAAATCTAACAATTGAAGGTCTTTCCGAGCAGCCCTCCCGAGTGAGTGGCAATGAAGTAAATAGGATGATTTCCGGCTTTACGGAAATCAAGCCGAGAGGAAGCTGGGACGCTCGGGACGGCGGCGAATCAAGATCCTACTGGCCTGTGTACGGAAGCCTTGGAGGAAATCGAACTGCAAATGCGCTTTGGGGACTTGCAGCGCTCGCCAATACAGCGAGCTACTTTCAAGATGCAAAAAAACCCTATCGGACGAGGGATGACGTGCAAACGATCAGTCCCATCAAGAATTCCGATTGGAACAGTGACAAGCCGCTCCTACTCGCGGCAGGCGAAAGCCGGAGACGTTGGTATGCCCTTCGCCTCACGAGCTTCCAAGAGATCGAAGCCATGCGAATGGAGATGCTGGATTCCCTGGGAAAGCCAAGAAGCTTTCGTGCGACTCGGGGTTTTGCGGAAAGCAGGTGATCTGATATTCTAGACCCGATTCGCTCTAATAATCTTCAGCCACAGTGAGAACGACATGTTTGGGAATCGTCCTATTCCAGCTCAGCCGACGCGCAAAGCTATCAAGGCCTGGCCTTTGATGATTTTTATCAGTGTCGCCCTTCTCAGTGGTTTGCCAGCCGAAACAGAAAAAGCTCTGGGGCAGGACAAAGCCAGCAGAGGAGGAGAAGAGCTCCGCCGAAGTCCCTACTTTATTGACGGCATACACTGTGAAGGAATCGACGAACTCGATCCCGGCGAAGATTTGACCCGAAGCTATCCCGATGAAGTGGCAGAAATTGGCATCAAAACCAGGCGTCAGGTCCTCTGCGAATCGATCTTTGCCAAAAGCGGCGTTAGTAAATTTCAGTGGGTCACGCCCGAAGATCTCGAAAAACTTTCTTTTATTCTCAAACACTCCAAACGCTTTCAAGGCGCCGATCTTCGCATTGAGAAGTCGGAACTTCAAAATCATATTCATCTCATCGGCCGCTTCACTATGTTTGAAGCCAAAAATCAATACCGCATCAACTTCAAACAGAGCCTTGAAGGCAACGGTGCCGACGGTCAGCGCTTGAGCAGTATCGGCGATGCCTCGATTCACTTCAATAAACGCGGCGTCGTAAATCCGGCTCCCTTCGTTTTAGGCATCAAATACCGTTCCTCAAATGCCAAGGATCCTTTGAGCACAAATCCAGCCAAGACCACTCTGAGCGACGATGAGGCGATCGCTCTAGGCCGCGAGGATGGACGTTATGTGGCGATCACTTCCAAGTTTCAGCAGGCCAACGGCATCTACT
>SEDW01000192.1 GCA_004193325.1 Pseudomonadota bacterium
ATCTTCGAACTCTCCCACTGATAAGCCGCTTCGTCGAAAAGTGCTTCGACCTTCTTCGTGTAGGATGGAATTACCGGCTTGAGGTAAATCGCCATGATACGGAAGAGGTTCAGAATTCCTGTTAGGATCTGACGCGTTGCATCTTCATCAGTCTTGACCAGCTTCCAGGGCTCGTACTTGTCAAAGTATTTGTTAGCGTCGTCCGCAATACTGCGGATCGAGATCATAGCCTTCGCGTATTCACGATCTTCGTAGAACTGAGCAATCTCATGACCTAGCTCTTGAGCCTTGTGAACGAGTTCACTGCCCTCGGGAGAAAGCTGTCCCATCGCTCCGCCCATCTTTTGCAGCATCTGAGCACCACGTGAGGCCACGTTGGTGATCTTGCCGATGAGATCGGAGTTCACGCGGGAAATGAAATCGTCGAAGTTCAAATCGATGTCGTCGATCGAGGAGCTCATTTTGCATGCAAGATAATAACGCAAGTAAACGGGATCGATGTGTTTGTGAAATGTCGTCGCGAAAACAGAAGTTCCGCGAGATTTACTCATCTTCGCGCCGTTAACTTGAAGCATGCCGTGCACCCACACTCCAGTCGGAGTTGCAAGGTCAGCAGTCTTAAGCATCGAAGGCCAGAAGAGTGCATGGTGATAAACGATATCTTTGCCGATGCTGTGGTAGATTTCTGTACCTTCTTTGTTCCAGACGGAATCAAATCCGGCACCTTTTAACGATTCATCAAGAGCCGCTAGATAGCCTATTGGTGCATCGAACCACACGTAGTAATATTTGTTCGGATTGCCTGGAATCTCAAATCCAAAATAAGGCGCGTCTCGAGAAATACACCAGGATTGAAGTTCCCCATCGAACCACTCACCAAGTTTCTTCGCTACTTCGGGACTTGTGTGCTGAGGCACCCATTCCTTCAAATAGCTGCGGAAGTCTTCGAGTTTCACGTAAAGGTGTTCACTTGGTTTTTCTATCGGAACACGGCCACACACCGCACAATGAGGGTTCTTCAGATCAGCAGCTGAATAAACTGTGCCGCAGACTTCACAACCATCACCATATTGGTCAACAGCTTTACATTTAGGACACGTGCCTTTCACGTAGCGATCCGGCAAGAACATTTTATCGGTTTCGCAATAGGACTGCATCTGGGTCTTTTTTTCGACCATGCCCTTCTTTTCGAGCGCTGTAAAAATACGATCGGAAATCTTCTGATTCGCCTGACTGTTAGTCGAACCGTAGTGATCGAACTCGATCTGATAGTTTTTAAATGTTTCCATGTGCTCGAGGCGAAAGCGTTCTACCAAAGACTCAGGAGTAATACCCTGCTTCTTGGCATTCATCATAATCGGAGTGCCGTGGGTGTCTGCCGCACAAACGAAATGAACCTCATGACCACGCATTCGTTGAAAGCGAACCCAGAAATCCGGGATGGAATACTCAACGAGATGTCCGAGGTGAATCGGTCCGTTGGCATAGGGTAAAGCTGGGGTAACAACGATTCTGCGTTTGCCTGTCATAAAGAGCTAACTCCTTTGGCCGAGATACTTATAAAGACGGCCTCACTATACGTGAACGGCCTGATGCGAGAAAGTTAAATGAACGGCTAGCAAGACAATAAGGCTTACTTACGCCGAGGCAAATCCTCACGCTTCGGCATCACGAATGTCTCGGGATCCTCTGGCCACGCCCGCTTTGGGTAGCGCCTTTTAAGTTCCTTCTTCACTTCGTGATAGCTACCAAGCCAAAAATTCTTGAGATCCCGAGTGATCTGCGCCGGCCTCTGGCTTGGGGCCAGAAGTTTTAAGACCAAGGGGTTTCGCCCCAAACAAATCGAAGGCGTCTCGCTCTGCCCATAAAAGTCCTGAATAAGACTCGCTACCCAGGGCTCATCCTCACCCACATAATTTACCTTAAGCTTTCGTCCCGCTTTCAAGGCAACCGTATCTGGACAGGCGCGATTCAAGAGTTCCAGATCCTGATAATCAAGCTGCTCCCGTATCGCCTGCCCAAGACTTCTCTTCACGAGTTCCTTGAATGACCGCACGCCCTCGCAGACATGATCGATCAGGAGATCGAGCATCTCGCCTTCGAAATGCGGCATATTATGGTCGATACCGTGTTTATCCATCAGAGCCAGTTTCCGGTGATAGATCGCGAGCGCATCCTCATCTTCAAAACACGCCGGCCACTTCTTTCGGACTTCGATCATCAAAAGATCCTGAGCGTGATCCGCCTTCGCATCTTCCCATACCTCCTCCACAAGGAGCTTTCCATAGAGAAGCTGCTTACACAGCCTAGGCCGGCCCGCTTTGGGGTCAATGCGCGTTTCTTCCAACCTTTCGATCAAAGCGAAAGGATCACGCATAAGAAAATCAATAGACACTCCCGAAGCGACAAAGATTCGCCCCAACTCTTCATTGTAACTCTCGCGTGCTTCGACGGCGACGAGCCACTCCACGTTTTGTGAGGCGGAGGCATCGCTCAGAACTGCACCGCGTCCGAGGGAAAAGTTATAGTGCCGAAGTTTATTTCGCCCTGTGTCGGCAAGCGGCCGATACTTCGCCACCCGATCGGCAAAAGCCGAGAAGATTGCAAAACGCAAATCCTCTTCACGCTCAAGCTGTACCTGCGACGCCGATCTCAGGCGTAGACTTCGGCCCATCATATCGTAGCTCTTGAGAATCCGTTGAAGCTTCGGTACATCAAGGCTCATACGTCTTGGTTTCTTCCGGACCCAATCAAGAAAGATCTGGAGCTGATAGACCACGTCCGATTCGAGATGCTCCTCGGGCCGTTGATCGTGACCGAGGAGCATACCTTCGTTGATGATCAGGGCAGAGAGCAGACCGAGTTCTCCCAAACCTAATTTTTCTGCTTCAATCCATAGCCGTGAAAGCCGAGGGTGAAGAGCAAGATTTGCCATGCGGCGGCCGTCTTCAGTGAGAAAGCCTTTCTCATCAATCGCTCTAAGATTCTGTAGAAGCTTTTTGTTCTGCTCAATGATCTGCGACTTCGGCCGCTCGAGCCAATCCACTGTGTCCCAGCCCCAGGCCTGATCCGGATAGATGCTTTGCAGTTCGAGAATGATCTGGCAAAGATCGATCCTTTGAATCTCGGGCTCACTGAATTTGGTGCGGGCAAAGAAATCACTTTCGCCAAACAACCGATAACACACACCTGCCGCGACACGACCCGCACGCCCGCTCCGCTGTACACACGATGCCTGACTGATCTTCTTCTCTTCCAAGGTCGGCAGACCACTCCATGGGGCATAGGCAAGGATTCGCGCTGTCCCCAGATCGATGACGCCTTGCACATTGGGCAAGGTCAACGAGGTCTCGGCAACGTTGGTTGACAGAATAATTTTGCGCCGCGAGGGATTCGCCACAATCGATTGATAGTTGCCAGCATACTCGGCTGAGAGAGGAATGATCTCTGCATCACCCACTCGTCCGTCGAGATAGGATGCACAGTTGAAAATCTGCGCTGTCCCAGCGAGAAAGACCAGGATATTGCCCTGACAGCCAGGATCCTTCAGCATATCCTGAACGGCTCCCGCCACCTGTTGAGGCACCGCAGTGCCTTGGGCGGAGGGACGATAGCTTACGGTTACGGGAAAGACGCGCCCGGGAATATCAAAGCTTGGCACCTGCCCGAGGTAGGATTGCAAAATGGTTTGCTCGAGTGTCGCCGACATCACGAGCAGCTTTAAATCCTTTCGCCTCTCCTGCAGTTTTTTCACAAGAGCCAAAGCGATATCACTCTGCACATGACGCTCATGAAATTCATCGAGAATAATGAGATCAAAATCCGAGAGCATCGGGTCCGACATGATAAGTCGAGTCAAAATCCCTTCGGTCACATAGAGAAGCCTAGTCGAATGGGAACGCTTACTGTCGAGCCGAACCTGATAGCCGACGAGGTCGCCGAGCGGCGCTCCGCTTTGCTGAGCAACCCATTCGGCCGAGAGCTTGGCGGCGAGGCGCCGAGGCTCGATGACGAGGATCTTTTTGAAATGCTGGAGGAGATAGAGAGGCACCTGGGTCGTCTTACCGGCACCCGGCTCCGCTTTCAGGAGAGCTGCCGCATGGTCAGACAATGCCTTAGCAATGTCAGGGAGATAGGGATCAACAGGATACTGCATTCCAAGCGTCCTTCAGGGCGGCTAAGCCGCTATATTCGAAGCATTATATGAGGCCGACAAGTTTCGCTGGTCTTCAGGCTGTCACAATGGTAGTAGTTTGGTCCCCTGAGATCAATTAGTAGGAGTCCACTCTCCATGGAACGTCATTCAATATCAGTTAGCTACCGCCTCCAGGGTATGCGTCTCGATCACGCGATCGCCGAAGAGATCACCGGATTTTCTCGTCGCCGCGCCAAAGCCATTATCGATGTCGGTGGTTGCTACCTTAATAGCAAACGCGTTCGTATCGCCTCCAAGACTGTTTCCAAAGGCGATAAAATCGAAGTCGAGTACAACCCCCAGCTCTTCGTATCCCAGCGTCGGGACATCGAAATCAAGCCTGAAGATATTCTATACTTCGATCATTCCGTGATTGTCATCAATAAGCCGGCGTCTTTGCCTTCTCAAGCGACACGCGATCAGGCTGTCCATCACGTCGTTCCTCTCCTGGCCAAGACCCTCAAGGGCATGGGTCATGAGTTCAAGGATCTGCAGCTCGTCCACCGTCTCGACAAAGACACCACGGGTTGCCTCATCCTTACTTACAGCGCCAGCACCATGAACTACATCACTGAGCAGTTCAAAAACCATCAGGTTTCCAAGATCTACCATGCGGTGACTTGGGGTATTGGTCCGGCTGAGTTCGAGGAGAAGTGTAACCTCTCCGCGATTCAGGGCACGACCGGAACGGTTCGCGTTCTTCAGTCTGGTGGAAAGTCTTCGCACACCAACTTCAAAACACTTGAGACCTTCCCGAACAGTCGCACGTCCCTCATCGAAGCGCGCCCTGTGACAGGCCGTAGTCATCAGATTCGTGTGCACCTCGAGAAGAACAATCTGCCGATCATCGGTGACCGCGTCTACGGCGAAGGCAAACGGCACAAACTGCCAGATGACATCATTCAAAAAGTGAATCATCAACTCCTGCACTCAAACAGCATCCGCTTCTCACCAGCTCCTGGTATCGAACCTGTGACTATCACAGCTCCTTATCGTGAGAACATGATTGAAGTACTCGCCGCAATTCGCACGGTGAATTAATTTTTTCTTAAACGAAGAGCCGTTCGAGTGATCGAACGGCTCTTTTTTTGCCTATTTTTACAGCGTATTGTTGCAAATTTACCCAGAATCATGAAGCGTTAACTTTAGGGAGCGAAGTCTTGTCATACGTATTAGAGTCGGAGGATCAATCATTGCAAAGGTGAACTATGAAGACTCGATTCCTCACGCTTCTCGTCGCGAGTTTATTCGCCTCGGGCCAGGGCATGGCTGCTTCAACGAGCGAACTATTAAATAATTTATTTTCCGAATCTCGCTTCGTTGACATTGAAGTCACAGGATCCAACTGGGATGCGCTTCGAAATCAGGATCCGAAAGGCGGCTATTGCAATTTCGACTATATCGGTTCGCGCTACGATTGGTTTGCATTCGATGAAATCAAAATCGATGGCGTCGCCTTTACAAATATTGGCTTAAAGAAAAAATCCTGGTGCGGCTCTCCCTCGAGGGACAAGCCGGGATTTAATGTCAAACTCGACAAGTACCAGGAGGAAAATGGTGACATTGCCAAAGAGCTTCTGGGCACTGCCGATCTCACCCTCAATAACTCCCTGCAGGATCCCTCGCTCCTTCGTCAGTGTTTCGCCTATGAAATCTTCGCCAAGGCAGGCGTGACAACGCCTCGATGCAATATCGCGAAGATCAAGGTCAACGGCGTCGACAAAGGCCTTTACATCAATCTACAGCCTTATAAAAAGGCATTTTTCAAAGAGTTCCATGGCCCTGCCCTCGGCAATCTCTACGAAGTCCCCGTCAGCAATTTTGATCTTACAGCCCTACCCAAGTTTGAGGCGGAACTCGATTCTTTCAAAGAGCCCGAGGATCTGAGCCTCAATGATTTGCGTTCTGTCATCGACCTGCTGAATAACAATAGTTCTACCCTTGATGATATTCGGCGCCTCGTCGATGTCGATCAATTTTTGAATTACTGGGCCGCCGAAGTCCTTCTAACTCACTA